>JBDSEA010000048.1:0-16458 GCA_039920305.1 Chitinophagales bacterium | reverse complement strand
CGATGTGGAAAAGTGGAAAAAACACTCGTCTATTTCAAAGGAAGTTTTTTCCACTTTCCCACATCGTAACAGTAACAACAATAAGTTTGTGAAGAAAAAAATTAAACAAAAAAGAGCTTGAAAAAAGTCAACCTATTTCAGGCAAGGACAAATTTTCCTTGTTCGATATTCGATATTCAAAAAGTTTCTTCACTACCTCCACCACCATAACCCTAACCAAATACACCGCACCATTCAACGTACAACTGTTTTCCTCATCCGCCTTCCCGAAGAAAAATCGGGACAGGTCGGGCACCTTCTCCAAATGGAGAAGGGAAGCGGAAGAGAAATCTTTTGAGCTGGGAAGAGAAGTGCCGCTGCAATTTCATTCCACGCAACAAGGCAGCCGCACCGTACTCATCATTGATCGTAGTGCATTACCAGGCTGCATGTATTTTCTTTCAATCACTTCAAAAGAAAAAAGAGAAGTGAAGGTGATGGTGGGATTGAGAAAGCTCGGATGTCCTCTGATTCCCTCAGCAGAAAACCGGCACGCCTGAACACATAAGCCGTTTCTCCTTCACAAGATTATGATTAAGCATTCCTTCGTCAGAGTGTTAGGAGGCAGTGGAAATCATCTCTTCTGAAACTTTCTTATTCTCATTTCAGTTTCAATCCTTGGTTTTCATAAGTTACAAAAAGTGAATATTGACTTACGAAGTATCTTTACTCCAAAGATGGATAAGCCGTTAATAAAAGTGGCCGTTCTTGATATGTATGACCGATACCCCAACCAGGGTATGAGAGGCATACGTAGTTTACTCTATCTGGAATCAAAAAACGTCGATGCAGCTATCCGCTGGCATATATATGATATCCGTAATGCCGGGCAATTTCCTGACGATAGCTACGACATTTATCTTTCCTCCGGCGGACCGGGGAGTCCTTTGGAAACCACAGAATCATGGGAAAAAAAATATTTCCGGCTGATTGATCACCTATGGGATTTCAATATCAAAAACCCTGATAAAAAAAAGCATGTCTTTTTTATATGTCATTCTTTTCAGCTTATTTGCCGCCACTGGAATGTAGGAGAAGTAACCAAAAGGCATTCACCCGCCTTCGGTATATTTCCTGTTCATAAAACTGTTTCAGGAAAGGAAGAGCCTCTTTTTGAAAGTCTTCCTGAGCCTTTTTTTGCTACTGACTCACGGGAGTATCAGGTGATTCATCCTAACACGCAACTCATGAATGTGGAGGGCTTCAAGCTTCTTGCTCTTGAAAAAATTCGCCCTCATGTCCAGCTCGACCGGGCAATAATGGCAGTTCGCTTCTCTGAGGAATTTATAGGCACTCAATTTCATCCTGAGGCAGATCCACATGGAATGATTCGTTATTTCACAAGAGAAGATAAAAAGAAATCCATCATCGGGAACTATGGAGAAGAAAAATATTTTAAGATGATCGACATGCTTGATGATCCCGATAAGATCGTACTAACTCAAAAAACAGTGCTGCCGACTTTTTTGAGAATTGCATTTGACAGAGTGTTGCAGGCAGAATATGCTTAAACCTCTTTTCCTGTCATTATAATTTGGTGTTAAGAAGATTTCATGATCCCAGCCTGCCGCGATCAGTACAATGCTGATTTTTCAGAGGAGAAATATCTGAAATTCCTTCAGGAGCTGGATTTCGAAGCAGGTTATCACATTGACTTCCGCATTGCAGAGTCTCCACTTTTTGTTCCTGAAAATTTTGCTGAAAAACTTTCCAAAGCCAGTGATGATATTTTTTCAGTAGTTACCACTGAAAAATATTTTGAGCAATCAGCTGCAGCAATTCCTTCCGGAATGTACGTTCCAAATGAGCCTACCCGGCCGACAACCATTGCGCTTGATTATGCCGTTTGTAAAAATGCAGAAGGTGAGTATGTACCGCAACTGATTGAGCTTCAGGCCTTTCCATCCCTGTTTGGTTACCAGCACTGGCTCGCTCAAAAATTTCGGGAGCATTTTAAAATTCCGGATTCAGTGCATCACCATTTCAGCGGGCTGAATGGTGAATCATACATCTCCCTGCTTCGCGAGTGGATTTTAGGAAGTGAAAACCCCGAGAATGTAGTACTACTCGAAATTGAGCCCGAAAAACAAAAGACGCGCGTTGACTTCGAGCTTACAAGGAAATATCTCGGTATAGAATACGTATGCATCTCCAGTGTTATAAGGACCGGTAGAAATCTTTTTTATGTGAAAGAGGGAATGAAAATTCCTATTACCCGTATTTACAATCGGGTAATTTTTGATGAGCTGGCAAGAAGAAAAGATCTGCAATGTCAGTTTCATCTCACTGAAGATGTGGATGTGCAATGGGTTTGTCATCCGAACTGGTTTTTTCGCATCAGCAAATTCTCACTTCCGTTTCTAAACAGCAGCTATGTGCCGGAAGCAAAATTCTTAATTGACATAACAGAAGTTCCGGCAGATCTTGAAAATTATGTATTGAAACCCTTGTTTTCATTTGCTGGTGCAGGAGTGTATTATGATGTTACCCGGGAAATTATGGAGAGCATTCAGGACCGGAGCAACTATCTTTTACAGCGAAAAGTAATTTACGAGCCTGTCCTCCGGGCACCTGATGGCATGGTTAAAACTGAAATCAGGATTTTGTTTTTATGGCTTAATAAATTTGAGAAGCCAAAACCAGTGATTAGCGTAGTCCGGTTGAGCAGGGGAAAGATGATCGGGGTTGATTTCAACAGGAATAAAACGTGGGTTGGTGGCACAGTCGGGTTTTTTGAAGGTAGTATCTGATATTTTTTTAAAGTACCAGACACCTTAAAAGTCTTTGTAAATAATTACGTAATGCATGCTACGAAAAAAGATTTAACTCCTAAGCCGGTAAGAACCTTCGGAGCAACGAAGTTTTTTTTCAGTAGCTCTATTCTTACCTGTTTCATAATCTTGTCTTCCTGCCTTAATAAAAACGAATCATTCTCATCTTTATTCAAGGTGTCATTAAGCACCGTGGATCATCAGGAGTTTTCGTTTGGCTCATTCGCAAACTACCGGGCTTCAGTGATTATATTTCTCCAGCCGGAATGCCCATTCTGTAGTTCTTACGGAAGAACGTTACGATCCCTTGACAGCGTATTTAAATCAAAGAATGTAAAAATGGTTGCAGCAGTCGCGGGGAAATTTTATCCTGACACTCAAATCATGGATTACCGTGAAAAATTTAATCTGAGTTTTCCTTTTCTACTTGATCCTGATTTTGTGCTGAAGAAAAAGCTCAATGCATCAGTCACACCAGAGGCATTTTTGATTGATGGAAAAGGGAATACGATTTATCGCGGAATGATTGACAACTGGGGATATGAAATCGGGAAGGTACGCGCTCATGCGACCGAATTTTACCTTATTGATGCAGTAAATAATTTTCTTGCGGGGAACCCCGTGATTATTGATTCTACAAAAGCTGTTGGATGCTATATCGAGTGAATGACCGGGGAGTAATGCCTGCCGGAACTTTCAGCTTATGTAAGCTTTGGCTATTCCTGCTCTGTGCAATCGGTATAAGTTCCTGCAAACCGGAAACCCAGCGCACTTTCGCGGGTGATGTTGCACCGATCATCTATGAGCATTGCAGCAACTGCCATCATCCGGGTACTGCAGCCCCTTTTAGCTTGCTTACATATAATGATGTTGCCAAAAGATCCCTTACCATCAAAGCTGTCGTGGATAAGCGTCTCATGCCGCCATGGCCTGCTGATCCGGAATACTCACATTTCTGTGATGAAAATTTTTTAAGCGGGGAAGAAATTAAAATCATTAAGGAATGGGCAGATCAGGGTTCTGCAACCGGTGACCTTACAAACGCACCCCGGGCGCCGGAATTTCCATCGGGCTCGCTTATTGGCAAGCCTGATTTACAGCTTCACATCAAACCATTTCCTGTGAGAGGGGATCATACTGATCAGTTCCTGGTAATGAAAATTCCGCTTGATCTTCCGAATGATACTTTCATTCGTGCAATTGAGTTTGTGCCCGGCAGTAAATATGTACATCATGTAAATGGTCATCTCATTACTTTTGAAAACGGGAATAAAAAAAGTGTATTTGAAGGTGAATTTGTTCTTGATACAAAGAATGAAACGCGGGAGGATGTATTGAGGAAAATGCAACTGCTTAATGATGATGGGAGCAACCCTCGCGTAGAATTGTCAGCTACAAATTATTTGCCCGGCGTGTTCGGGACCATTTATCCTGAGGGCATAGGCGGATTTTTTACCTCTCAAAAAAATTTGATTTATCTCAATGATATTCACTATGGTCCGTCACCGGTAGATGTCCGGGATAACTCCTATGTAAATATTTTTTTTGGAAAAACCCCTCCGAAACGACCCACGAAAGAAATTCAGCTTGGTACTCTCGGTGTAGGTGAAATTATTCCGCCTCTTGTCATTCCTCCGGATACTGTAATAACATTTACCATCCGGGCTAAAATTCTGAATGACATTTCGCTGCTGACCATAAATCCCCACATGCACCTGCTTGGAAAATCTTTTCTGGCCTATGCTGTAAAGCCGGAAGGTGATACCATTCCATTGATCCGGATTCACAATTGGGATTTCCGGTGGCAGTATTTCTATACTTATAAAAAAATGCTGCACATTCCCGCAGGATCAACCATTGAAGTAATTGCGGTAATGGATAATACCGCAGGCAATCCAAACAATCCCAATAGTCCGCCAAAACAGGTGGAAGGAAGAAACGGCAGCATGCGAAGCTCTGATGAAATGCTGCAATTCATCATGACTTATTTGCCCTATCAATACGGTGATGAAAATATCAGCCTGGAATCAGTTTCATCGAAGAAATAAGACCGGGCTTGTTTTTCCAAAAGTATTTTTGCTTTCTTTCTGTGTATGAATAATAAATCCCGAAAGCAAGTTGGCACCTGGTTATTGACCGGTGTGTTCATGATTGTGATCCAGATATTGCTTGGTGGAATCACAAGGCTTACCGGATCAGGCTTGTCCATCACTGAGTGGAACCTGATTCTGGGCTCTGTACCTCCCATGAATCATGATCATTGGCAGCAGGCATTCGAACAGTATAAATTATTCCCGCAATACAAGCTGATGAATTATGAAATGTCGCTGGACGGGTTTAAAAATATTTACTGGTGGGAATTTATTCATCGCCTGTGGGCGCGGTTGTTCATACCTGTTTTTTTCATACCACTTGTTTTTTTCCTGGTAAGCAGGAAGATTTCAAAAACACTTCTTGCGAAGCTCGCTATTGCATTTTTACTTGGCGGACTACAGGGATTGATGGGGTGGATCATGGTTAAAAGCGGATTGATTGACAGACCATGGGTGAATGCAATTGATCTGAGTGTTCATCTGATTCTTGCATTGATACTACTTTGTTACCTGACCTGGCTGGCATTGGAGGTATTACGGCCTTTACCCGAAAAAGAAAATGTTTCAGGCCTGAAATTTTTCATTGTGCTGTTGTCAGTATTATTATTTATACAGATTTTTTATGGCGGCCTGATGGCTGGAAATCATGCCGCACTTTTTTATCCGACTTTTCCTAAAATAGGATCACAATGGATTCCTGAAAATTTATTTTCAAATTCACCACCGGGGAGCAACTTCTTTCAGAATATTGCGATGATTCAGCTGCTTCACCGGTCACTCGGTTTGCTGATTGCATCTCTTATTTTAATATTTTATTTCATTACAAGAAAGAAAGTAGTTACCGCTTTCTTTTCCCGGATATTAATTCTTCTCCCCGTGCTTGTAATCGCCCAGGTGCTTCTGGGAATTTTTACGCTGCTGAATTCTCTTGGCAAGATTCCGATAGCACTTGCTGCAGCACACCAGATGTGCGCTGTGCTTTTACTTCTTGCCATCACCATTTTACTCTATCAAATTTTCGCTTCTGGAAAAATTTATTCTGCCACTGTTTATGGGGGAAAGCCAATGCGATAATTGCCCCGCAACTAACCCTTAACCACTTCAAATTTTTCTTTCAATTCGAGAAAAGGCTTCTCAAAATAGCGATAACTCAGTGCAGCAAGTGTAACAGTGATCATGAAAGCCATAAGCGGCATTGCCAGGGCATAACCGGTTGTGAATTGAATAAATCCTGCCGCAGTTAAAATTTTTATGGAGGCAATAATTCCTGCTTCATGAAAGCAATACAACCCGAACGTTCTTTTTCCCAGCCAGGTAAATCCGGGAATGCGATACAGGTTGAATGCACGGTTTTCACAATATGCCTGTTCAAATATGATCCATCCGAAAGCAACCCCCAAAACGAACCGCTCGCTAATTACTGCAACCAATGAGTCAAAAAGGGGGTGATAAAAAATAAGCACTAGTGCGATGATGATGTAAATCACCCTGATGAGTGAGCGTGAAAGTTTTTTGAGCCGGAGAAAAAAAGGAGGTTCGTTAACTGCACTGAAGGCGATGCCGGCCCCGATTGCAAAATCACTCATGATGCAGAGTGTATTAAAGAAGAGGTGCTTTCCATCCTGCCAGAAGTAAATTCTGAAAAGGGTGCTTATTATAATCACGGACAATAAAAGCACCCACCTGTTTTTTTTGAAAAGCCTTATAAGCCAGGGCCACCCTATATAAAATTGTTCTTCCACTGATACTGACCATAGTACTGCCAGTACCGGTGAATAGGGAAAACCATATTCAATAATGGAAAAGTTTCCCCAGAAAAAATAGTAAGCAAGAGGGTTTGCAGTTTCATGATAGTCACTTCCCAAAAAATTCATGATAGGCGGAATCACAAAAAAGGAAATGGTAATGATGAGCAGGTAAAGTGGCCAGATGCGCAGTGTTCTACGCAGGTAATATTTTGTCACGCTGAATGTGCCATGATATTTTTCTTCCTGCAACAATAAAAGCGTGATAAGAAAACCGCTCATTACGTGCAGCAGGTTGATACCAAGTGCCCCCGTGGTGGCAAAGTCACGCACAGGCTGCATCCAACCGGGCTCATTGCTTCCTTCAATGTGAACGTTGAGAGCATGCAGCAGAAATACTCCAATTGCCGCAAAGAACCGGAGTGCATCAAGATTTCTAAAGTATGGCTTTACCGATCTGCTCAAATTATTCCCGGGTTGTATTCACTTTGAAAATAACCAAATGCAGGTGAAAGTGGGAATTTTCTTAGGAAGTAAATCTAATTTTGATTGAAGAAAAAAAAATTCTATGAAAAAAATTCTTGTCGCTTTTGGCAGTTCCTCTTTTTCATCAGGAGCACTGGAGCATGCGTTACACATTTCAGCAAAACAGAAATCTCTCATAGTCGGTGTATTCATTGAGGACCTGAGCTATATAGGATATGCTGCGCTGTTCGGCGAGGATTACTTTGCTTTCGATGCCCATCTTCTAAACCGCATGGAAAAGGAATCAGAAGGTAAAACAGAAGAGAACATGGCATCCTTCATGGAAAAGTGTAATGCTGCCGGAGTGAATTTTAAGACACATTTAGATAAAGGAGTTCCGGCGAATGAACTGGTAAAAGAGAGCAGGTATGCCGATCTGATCATTCTCGGCTACCAGGACTTTTTTTCAGGTGTTGCAGGTGAAGGAAGCATTCTTAAGGATGTGCTCCTTGATGCTGAATGCCCGGTGCTTATTGTTCCAGGTAATTACATGCCAATTGAAAACATTCTCTTTGCTTTCGATAGCAAGCCACATTCGGCTTTTGCAATCAAGCAGTTTACGCTTCTTTTTCCTGAAGACATATTTCACGCTGCCGCTACCCTGATTCATATCGTAAAATCTAAGGAAGAATCAACTGAACAACACGGCGGGCTGATCAGGGAATATCTAAAAGCGCATTATGTAAATCTCAATGAGGAAACGATTAGTGGACAACCGGATGATGCCATCCTGAATTTTGCAGAGATGCAGGCCAATCCGCTTGTTGTGATGGGTGCTTATGGCAGAAGCGGAGTTTCCAGGTTTTTTTCACGAAGCACAGCAGGCAAATTGCTAAAAGATAAATCACTGCCGGTTTTTATAGCCCACAAATAGCCGGCTCAGTAAATAATTTTTTTCTGCCCTTTCTGAAATTTGTTCCAGTGTGACGGGATGCTTTACGGGCAAAAGCAAAAAGGAGCTGATCCTGTTATTAAAAAAATTGGTAAAAACCCCTGCTGGTTGTATAATGAGTTACGGCTCCAGTCGCCCGTACATTCGTGGAAAGGGAATTGTTTCCCTTACATGGGGCAGCTTGCAGACCCACGCAACCAGCCGCTCAAGCCCTAAGCCAAAACCTGCGTGCGGAACAGATCCGAAGCGGCGAAGATCCAGATACCATTCAAAGGCACTCATCGGCAACTGGTGCTCAATAATTTTTTCTTTCAGCAGCCTGATATCCGTTTCCCTTTCTCCTCCGCCAATGATCTCCCCATACCCCTCCGGCGCAAGTACGTCAACGCCCTTAGCCCATCGTGAATCCAGGTCGCGCTTAAGATAAAACGCTTTCACTTCGTGAGGCCAGTTGTAAACCATGATGGGAACATCGAACAAGCGGGTGATCACCGTTTCATCACTGCCACCGAAATCATCACCGGATCTAAAATTTTTTGCTGAGGAGATCCAAACCGGGATGTTGCGCTCATCTTCTTCCAGGTCTTTTAACTCATTTTTCAACTGATCAATCCTGGTCTGGTTAAAAATGATCTCACCTTTTTTCATCGCCGGATTTTTGATCTTTTCTTCACGGTCCGAAATTTCTTTTCCCGTCACATCAATCCTCGATTGAATATTCTTTAATTCCTCTTCCAGTGAAACAATTGAATTTTTTCCATTCACATCCTGCTCGCCCTTGATGATGCGAACGGCTTCCTCATAAGTAAGCCGCGGAAATTTTTTTTCTGCAAGATCACTAAGTATGGAAGTATCTCTTCCAATCATTGCAAATTCCTGCTTGCATTGCTCAAGGATTTTCCTGATGATACATTTCAACATTTCTTCAATAAGCTCCATATTCATTTCAAGATCATAAAAAGCCATTTCAGGCTCTATCATCCAGAACTCAGAGAGATGCCGGCGTGTTTTTGATTTCTCTGCTCTGAAGGTGGGACCGAAGGTGTAAATCTTCCCGAAGGCCATTGCAAGGGCCTCACCATAAAGCTGTCCGCTTTGGGAGAGATAAGCAGGCTTGCCATAAAAGTCAGTTTGGAAAAGTGTGCTGGTTCCTTCCACAGCATTCGCTGTGAAGATGGGAGAATCAGCCTGCATGAACCCGCGCTCCTGAAAAAACTGATGAATGGAAAAGATGATCGTATTGCGAATGCGCATGATTGCCCACTGCCGCTGTGTACGCAGCCACAAGTGGCGATTATCCATAAGGAAATCTACACCATGCTCTTTTTTTGAAATGGGAAATTCTTCAGCAATGCTGATGATCTCTACTTTTTTTGCCCGTATTTCAAAACCGCCCATCTGTCTTTCATCCTTCACCACGTTACCGGTGATGATGCACGCACTCTCCATGCTGAGCATGCCCGCATTTGCGAAGCTTGCCTCATCTGTATTCTTTTCATCTGCTACACACTGGCAAAAACCTGAGCCATCCCTGAGTACTATGAAATAAAGTCTCTTGCCGCTGCGCTTGTTGGAACACCATCCCTGTACTGTTACTTCCTGACCCTCATATTGATATAACTCACGGATAAAAATCGGTTTCATAATTAAATTTAAGGGATGTTCTTTTAAAAAAAAGACCCGCAAAAATAGCAACAAATGACAGAGAGTCATTTGGCAACCCGCTCATTCCATGAGTGGTTTTAAGTATTATTGCAGGATAACGACAAGACGCGGAATTGAACAAATCTTATGATTAAGCAGGGCCTACAACAGAAGCTTCTTCAAAAATTATCACCGCAGCAGATTCAATTAATCAAGCTGCTGCAAATTCCCACGGATTCCCTCGACCAACGCATAAAGGAAGAGCTTGAAGGCAACCCGGCACTGGAGGAGGGCATGCAGGAAGAAGACAGTGAGGATGAGCTCCAGGCCTCCGGTGAAGATGACACCCCAGAGGTAAAAGAAGAGCCGGAAGCAGAAAAAGAAACGGAAGCTGAGCCGGAAACAGAGGCTGAGAAAGAGGAAAAGGAGGAGAAGGAAGAGGAAATAGCAGAAGAAAGTGAGGAAGCTGAGGATGACTTTTTAACTTCTGATAACAACGACCTCACCGATTATATGGATGAGGATGAGGTGGCAGAATATAAAATGCGCGACGACAACTACCCTGAGCAGGATGACAAGCGTGTTTTACCGGTAGCTGTTTCCCGGAGTTTTCATGACTACCTTGATGAGCAGCTCGGCATGGAAGAGCTTGATGATCATCTCCATGAGCTGGGTGAATACATTATCGGAAGCATGGACGATGATGGCTACCTGCGCCGTACCCTTGATGCGATGGTGGATGATCTTGCCTTTTCGCAGAATATTTTATGTACAGAAGCCGAGCTTGAAAAAGTACTGAGGATCATTCAGAGTTTTGATCCGCCCGGCACCGGCGCCCGGGATTTAAAAGAATGCCTTGTTCTTCAACTGGAACGGGACGATGAGCACCCTCATGTCAAGGAGCTTAGTCTGAAAGTTGTAGGCGATCATTTTGATGAATTTGTAAAGAAGCACTATGAGAAATTGCAAAAGCAGCTCGAAGTGGACGATGATGTGTTCAAGCAGGTGATCACACACATCACTCACCTGAATCCCAAGCCCGGCAGCTCGTTTACAGGCTCGTCTGAATTTGAAAAGATCATCATTCCGGATTTTTACATCATCAATAATGACGGTGAGCTGGAGATTTCGCTGAACCACATGAATGTCCCCGAGCTTAGAATCAGCCAGCACTTTAAAGAGATGATGCGGGAATACCAGAAGGGCGCCAAAAGAGATAAAGCGCAGAAGGAGGCAGTCATGTTCATCAAGCAGAAAATTGATTCTGCCAAATGGTTCATTGATGCGATCAAGCAGCGGCAGCAGACGCTGTTGCTCACCATGAATGCAATCATGGAGCATCAGCACGAATTTTTTCTCTCGGGTGATGAGACCAAGCTCAAACCCATGATCCTGAAAGACATTGCCGAGAAGACAGGACTGGATATTTCAACTGTGTCACGGGTGGCTAACAGCAAGTATGTGCAAACGGAATTCGGAACTTTCAAGCTGAAATTCTTTTTTGCTGAATCGCTATCTACTGACAGCGGCGAAGAAGTTTCAACGAGGGAAGTGAAAAAAATTCTAACCGACCTTATTGCAATTGAAAGCAAGAAGCATCCGCTAAGCGATCAGAAGCTTACCCATCTTTTAAAAGAAAAGGGATATAATATTGCACGCAGAACGGTCGCAAAATACCGGGAGCAATTAGAGATTCCCGTGGCGCGGCTGCGGAAGGAGCTTTAGCAGTTAATGTTGAATAGTCAATGGTCAATTCGCAGCAGATCAAAAGACAGAAGCAATGGCTGCTCCCAATGCGACAAAAACAATAAGCTATGTGTTAAGAAAAAACAATTTCACTTCTTCCTGCCCTAATGAACCTGCCAGGTCGCATTCAGTAATTTACTATTCGCTACTCCTACTCACTACTCACCATCCCCCTTGCGTGCCACAGCCAAATTAATTTCGATCCTTTTTCATCCGCTCATCCTGCCATGCTACGCCTTTGCCCTGGTTTATTTTACCAATCCGTTATTGTTTTCTGCTTATGGCGACAAGCAGCTTTTCCAGATCTTTCTCACCGCCTTCATTAACACATTTCTTTTCCCGGTGATTGCAATCCTGCTCATCCGGGCACTGGGCTTTGTTAAGTCATTACAGATGGATGACCCGAAAGAAAGGCTTATACCTTTTCTCGCCACCGGGGTGTTCTACATCTGGGGATATGTGGTATTCCGCAAGTCAGGCATGCCGCAGGTGCTGGACATCATTTTACTCGGAGCAACCATTACCTTGTTTAGTGTTTTTATGCTGAACCTGTTCTGGAAAATAAGCGCCCACATGGCTGCCATGGGATGCATGACCGTGCTTGCCATCGCCCTCACTGTTATTTCAGCTTCTGACATGAATTACATTGTAATAGTTCCTGTATTGCTTGCAGGAATGATTGGCAGCAGCCGCCTGTTGCTTAATGCTCATAGTACTGCAGAGATATTTGTTGGATTTCTTATTGGAATGATGAGCCAGATGGTGGCGATGCAGTTTTATTAACCAACATAAGCTTTCCGTTTGCCCGGATGGATGTAATTCTAACTTACCGGACCTATTCTTCCGCCCTACTTCAACAGCAGATTACCATGGCCGGTATGTTATTCTGACCCACCCGATATGTCGCCTGGGTATACCGGATATATGCATTTGCCATATCCCGATATTGAACTGCCACTCCGGTACATCATTTTGCCTTAAAGGATACGTTGATTTGCCTTATCCCAACATTGATCTGCCACACCCCATATATCATTTTGCCATATCCTATATATCGCAGTGCCATGGGGGAATACTATTTTGCCATGTACCAATATGCTTTTGCCATACCCCATATTCAGGCTTTCAACACAGTTAAGCTGAATTTTTAAAGAATAATGGGGTTTTGGATAACAATGCTTATTATTTTTGTAAGATCTGAAAAAATTTATATGGCTAAGAGAATACAAGCGAGGTACGACTGTACCCAACTTGCGCTTTACTCCATCTGCAACACGGCGTGGAATAATTGCATGGCGAACCTGGCTGCATTTGCCGGCTATAAATCAAAATATATTCCGGCATATGTTACTGCAAAGAAGGCTGCCATTACAAGCGCATCGCTTTTGAATGATGAGCAGAACCGGGAGGCGGCAGCGGAGCTGAGCCGCAGCCGGGTGTTAACACTGGGTGCAACGAGCACTCAGAATTTCCAGAAGCTTAAAGGATATATTGAAGATGCCTTTAACAGGAATGAATGGAAGGCGCAGTTTGAGGCTGCCGGACAGCACTACTATAATAAGGCTACCAAGAAGAACTGGGAATATGTGCTGGGGCTCAACAGTAACATGAATGCTTTTATTACTAACAACACGGCGGTGCTTACAGCAACGGGCGGCATGCCGGCAGGGTTTCCGGCACAGGCAGCTTTGGACAGAAGCTCATTTGCAACTGCCTATAATACCATGATGACGCAGCGTGAAACGGGGCCTGCCACGGGAAGCAAGGTTGATGCGAACAACGCGCTTTATGATGACCTGCAGCAGATGTTTAAGGATGCACGAAGGGGAGTGTTTCCTGATGATGCAGCAATGCAGCAGGAGTTTACTTTTCAATACCTGAAGAAGCTTGTTACGCCTAAGGGAAGCGCGAGCTTAAGTGTGAGGCTGCAGCGCCCTGATAATACACTTGTGGTGGACCAGGAGGTGACGATACAGAGTGAAACAGGAACGGCGATTAGGCTTATGACCGGTGCAAATGGCGAGGTGCTGTTTGACAGGATTGACCCTGACCGCTACCGCGTTACGGCAACTGTTGCCGACTATAAACCGGTGGATGCAGATAAGGATGTTGATACGGGGGTGAATGCGAGAATGACGATTAATTTACAACCTTTGTAAGGTTGGGAACACGGATGATGAAGTCGCTGTGTCCAAGTAACAGATGAAACTGAAAATATTTACGTTGAACCAAGAAAAAATAAAACCAAAAAAGCAGAACATAAGTAAGTGAATAGGAAAATAAAATTCATCCTCATTGCATCGCTATCGGTAGTAATTCTGTTGATTGGTGGGTACTTTGCATTGACTTTAAAGGAGATTAATGAACGCCAAGAATTATTCCAAATGGTTCAAAATACTTTTGAAAATCGTGTACCTACAACATTGTCAGATTCAATAAACACTCTTTTTAATAATGTTTCTTTTGCGCTTGCCAAAGAGCGATTTGAATTGTTTGATGTTAAAGAAACAATAGAAGATCAAACTACAGTGCAAAAAGAAAATACATTTTATAACCCGCTGCTCGATTTCAAGTTTAAGCTAAATCAAATAATACAGAGCAAATGTCCCGATTTTGAAAATACAACCCTTGATAGTTTATCTTATTTAAATAAAACGAGTTGGTCATTTTCTAATTCACAGGCTATCGATTCAGTATTATCTGAATTGCGTCGCTTAGATAACTATCTTCCTGAATTAGAAAAAAGAATTTTTGAAGCATGCGATAAGAATGAATGATAAGAGCTTTGCTGCAAACGAGCACCCTATAAAGGATGTTGATACGGGGGTGAATGCGCGAATGACGATAAAGTTAGTTGCGAGGTAAAAATATTTCACCGTGTCCCACGCTCCCTCAGAAGGCTTACGGGCGAAGACACGGCGAGGGTATAATTTATTGGGCACAAGCGGACGCTTGCGCCAGTGCGGGTTTCAGAGCAATATAAATTTGGTTTACAAATGTTAAAGCGAGTACAAAAGGGAGAAAAACTTATGCCCTCCTTAAATGAGGAAGCAATAAAAAAACTCGAACAGGAGTTTGTTGACAATGCTATCATTCATGGACAATGCACTTTAAATGGGGATTATAAAAAGGGAAACAAGGCCTACGATAAAATTAGTAAAGTCAAGAAAAAACTTTACTCCTATGGAGAGGAATGTTACGTGAATTCACTGTTGAGAATTTTAGTTCATGATGATGCAGCAGTAAAGCAATTTGCGTCGGGAAACTTGCTTCCCTTCGAACCTGAAATTGCAAGAGAAGTTTTAAAAGAACTATCTAAACTTCCAAACTTGATAGGTTTTAGTTCTGAGATGGCTTTAAGAGAATGGGATAAAGGAAAGCTAAATCCTATTCCAAAATGACCATACTGGGGCCAGTCTGCGACACGGCGAGGGTATAATTTTATTGGGCACAAGCGGACGCTTGCGCCAGTACGGGGGGTTAAAACTAAACTTCTATTAACCACAAAACTGTTTTTGGAACATGAAATCCCGCCTTTTGGGTAGGTGGTGTTAGCACCAATTATTAATTTATTGAATTACAAGCTTACCAATCTTTTCTTGAAGTTTTTTTAAGTTATCTATATTTCTTTTCGGAATTATGAAAATTTTATCACCTTTAACTTGAAATACTAATTGTTCTTTCAATTCTACGACTTTCCATATTTCATTATATTTTAATTCAGTCGTTATATGTTCATGAGTGAAAATTATTTTATCAATATGAAAATTTGCTTTCCATATCACATTAAACTGGTCGCCATACTTGTCCTTAAAAGCACTTTTAAATTCATATTTTGTGTCAAGAGTCATAAGGCCTGGGAATAACCAAAACAATATAATTCCTGCAAGTGCAATCATAGATGAAGGAACTAAGGTAGAGTACTTATAGTAGGAAACTAAACTTATTGTTACAAGCGAACCGCCCAAAACTGTCCGAAGTATCCAAGTTTTGTAAATTGTTGTCCTTTTATTTGCATGTTCATACAAATAGTAATCAAGAAAGTCTTTATAATATAACTGATACGATACTTCCATAATTGCAGCTAACGTTTTGCAGCTACCCGAAGGGCGGGAGTTTTACCACAAAACTTGATTTCCTGCCTGAGTGTGTTATTCAGGCGGGGTAAAACTAATTTAAATCTATGGAGACACACGCGACACGCGAGGTAAAAATCTTTCACCGTGTATCACGCTCCCTCAGAAGGCTTACGGGCGAAGACACGGCGAGGGTAAAATGTTTGTTTCATTGTTTGTCAATCAACGTTATTGAAAGTCCGATCTTCTTTAGTTCGTCAGAATGGAAAAACTCCACATATTCTCGTCCTGCATATTTTGGAACTCTGTTGTTCCACCATTTTCTTCTGTCTTGTTCCCACTTTGGATGTACTTGAGTTAGTTCCTTGAACTCTCTGTCAAGTTGTTGAATAAATTGTTTAAAGGTCTCATGATCTGGAAAATTATTTAGAGTATCGTCAACTAAAAAAGTGTCCAAAGGGTCTCGTGTTGTATCCAAATCATTATCGTATTCGGGCGGGACGTCATCATATCCATTCTTTACTTCGTTTACAAGCCATCTCCAACCTTCAACAGCTTCTTTTGGAAAAAATCTTACCCGAAATAGTCTTTCAGCTAAGTCTCCAAATGCTCTTGCGTATTCATTTGAGTATTCAAACTCCATTGTCGATTAATTTCTGATTTTGCTTGCGCCCAACGTTTTGCAGTGACCCGAAGGGCGGGCTTTTTACCACAAAACTCGATTTCCTGCCCGACTGTGTCATACAGGCGGGGTAAAACTAATTTAAATCTATGGAAAGACACAAGCGACAGGTGAGGTTGGAGACACGGCGAGGGTATAATTTTATTGGACACAAGCGGACGCTTGCGCCAGTGCGGGTTGTTGCCTTGTCGTCCAGAAAAAAATAAGAGTGGTGATGATCCTTTAAATTTTACTTGAAAACTCTT
>JBDSEA010000047.1:0-6372 GCA_039920305.1 Chitinophagales bacterium | reverse complement strand
GCGAAACTCGTCAATCCCAAAAAAGTAACTCCTGCTACTGTAGAAATCGTGGACATCGCCGGTTTGGTAAAAGGTGCGAGCAAAGGTGAAGGCTTGGGAAATCAATTTTTAGGAAACATCAGGAATGTAGATGCCATTATCCATGTGATCCGATGCTTTGATGACGACAATGTGATTCATGTTGACGGCAGCGTAAATCCGGTACGTGATAAAGAAATAATTGATACAGAGCTTCAGCTAAAAGATCTTGAATCAGTGGAGAAAAAAATTTCCCGGCTCCAGAAACTTGTGAAGTCAGGCGACAGAGAAACAAAGAGAGGCATTGAGGTGATGGAAATTTACAAAGGGCATCTGCAGGAGGGAAGATCTGCCCGCACAGTCCCCCTGGGTGTGGATGACAAAAAATTTGCTGCTGATATTTTCTTGCTCACGGATAAGCCTGTTCTATATGCATGTAATGTTGATGAGCAATCAGCATTAAAAGGGAACAAATATGTGGATGTATTGAAAGAAGCTGTAAAAGGTGAGCATGCTGAAGTTCTGGTCATTTCTGCAGCCATTGAATCTGAAATTGCACAATTCGAGAGTTATCATGATCGTCTCTCATTCCTTGCAGATATGGGTTTGAATGAACCCGGGGTTACCAAACTCATTCATGCATCATATCATTTGCTCAATCTTATAACCTACCTCACGGCCGGTGAGCCCGAAGTACGTGCATGGACAATTCACGAGGGGATGACAGCCCCTCAGGCAGCTGGAGTAATTCATTCTGATTTTGAGAAAGGATTTATCAGGGCTGAAGTGATTGCATACCAGGATTACATTAACCTCAGGACAGAAGCGGCGTGCCGGAGTGCAGGAAAACTACGATTAGAAGGAAAGGAATATATTGTTAGAGATGGAGATGTGATGCACTTCCTGTTTAATGTTTGATTACCGTGGCCCGGTTTATTATAAATTATGCAATTCCAAAAACCAGGATCAGGAAATAAAAGCCAAGAACACAGGATAACCTTATGATCGTCATCACCGGTGCGGCGGGATTTATCGGAAGTTGCCTTATTGCAAAGCTTAATGAAGAAAAAAATTTCCATCTCATGCTTGTGGACGATTTTTCTTCAGAAAGAAAAAAAAGAAATTATGAAAGCAAACGCTTCCTGAATCTCATTGACCGAAAAGAATTTTTAGAGTGGTGGGATTTACAGAATGATTCTGTTGAATTTGTTTTTCACATCGGCGCCCGAACTGATACCACTGAAACAAATCAAAATCTCCTAAATGACCTTAACCTTCATTACTCCCAGCAAATATGGAATCGCTGCACGCGTTATCAGGTTCCGTTGATATATGCTTCTTCAGCGGCAACTTATGGTACAGGAGCATCCGGATATGATGATGATCATGCGATAATCCCGGAATTGAAGCCGCTCAATCCATATGGCAGATCGAAAAATGAATTTGATAAATGGGTGCTTCAACAAAAAGCATCTCCCCCCTTCTGGGGCGGGCTGAAGTTCTTCAATGTTTTTGGCCCGAATGAATATCACAAGGGACGAATGGCCTCAGTAGTTTTTAATGGCTATAATCAAATCGAGGAAGGCGGAAAGATCAAATTATTCCGCTCGCTCCGCCAGGAATATGAGAATGGAAAGCAACTCCGTGATTTCATCTATGTGGAAGATGCGGTTGATGTGATGGTCTGGTTCATGCATGAACAGAAGAATTCCGGTATCTATAATCTCGGGTCAGGAAAGGCAAGAACATTTCTTGACCTGGCTAAAGCCATCTTTTCTTCATTGAATCTTGAGCCGGATATTGAGTTTATTGATATACCTCCTGATATTCGTGAATGGTATCAGTATTTTACCGAGGCAAAAATGAATAAGCTGCGCAGCATAGGATACGATAAACAATTTCATTCACTGGAAAGTGGTATTGATGATTACGTCCGGAACTATCTTGTGAAAAATAAAATCAGATGAGCGGGGTTTTCGGTTTGCCGGTGAATTTTTTTCAGCATTCCGGACAATCATAACGTCACTATAACATCCAGCGCCATCCGGATTAGTTTGTCAACCAATTCTTCAGGATTGGTACTGAATTTCTTCTCAATTCTATTAGCAACAATAGCGCTCAGGGATATCGCATCATGACCGAGCACGCGCGCCATTCCATAGATGCCTGAAGTTTCCATTTCAAAATTAGTGAGTAAATATTTTTCGTGCCGGAAGGATGAAAGCAGGTCAAGAAGGCCGGGATAAGCAAGAGATGCACGAATCTTTCTTCCCTGGGGTCCATAAAAACCCGGACAAGTAACTGTAATTCCGCTGGCCATATGATCCCTGAAAATGGAAAACATGGACGATGCGCAGGAAGCAAGATAAGGAATGAAGCCTATGTGATCTTTTTGTACATGATTCACAAAAGCATGAAGCAGTATTCTTTCGTCGTCAGTATAAGGCAAACGATAGAAATTCAGCATGTTATCAATTCCTAAAGCCATTTCAGAAACCAGAAAAGAATCCACCCCAATTTCCCGTCGCATCGAACCTGAAGTACCGATACGGATAATCTTTAATCGCCTCAGATGGTGTAGTGCCCGTCTTTTTATTAAGTCAATATTTATCAGTGCATCAAGCTCGCTCAAAACAATGTCAATGTTATCAGTTCCGATGCCTGTAGAAATTACAGTCAGCCTTTTGCCCGCTAAATTTCCTGTATGGGTTACAAACTCACGTCGCTGCCGCCTCAATTCTATGCTGTCAAAATATTTTGATATTGCCGGCACACGGTCCGGATCACCCACTGTAATAATGGTATCAGCGATTTCTTCCGGCATTAGATCAAGATGGTAAACAGAGCCGCGTGGATTTAAAATCAATTCTGATTCACCTATCATAACCCAATTTCAGTTGGTACATTTGCGCCCGCTAAATTTAAACACTTCTTCCATGGCAGATAACACACAGCCCATCACACTCAACAAAATTCTGGTTCCTACTGACTTCTCAGAGATATCACTTCATGCACTCGATTACGCTGCCCGCATAGCGCGAAGCGATAACGGAGAAATCATTTTACTACACGTGTTTGAATCCTATTCACAGAATACGATGCTCGACATGCGGGTTGACTTTACTGAAATCATTGAACGTGGAATAGAGGCCAAGTTCAAGCAGATCAAGGCAAAAAATAAAAATCTTGAGGGAGTGAATATCCGATCAAGGGTGGTAGTCGGTAAAATCCACAGCGAGATTGACAATATTTCAGCACAGGAAAATATCAAGCTCATTGTCATGGGCACCCATGGAGTTTCCGGAATTACCAATATTGGAAAATTTATTATCGGGTCAAATACCTACCGTACCATTCAGAATGCACCCTGTCCGATTATAACTTTGCGGGAATCACCTTTACGAAAAGAAATAAAAAATATCGTCGTGCCTCTCGACAGCACCCGCGAGTCACTTCAAAAAATTAATATGGTGGTTCGATGGGCAAAAGTTTTTAATGCCAGGATACACCTCCTGGCCGTTACTGCTTTCTTTGAGGAGCTGCGGGTGGATATAAAAGCAATTTCCGCCAAAGTAAGTGAAGCAGAGAAAAAGATCAGTGAAGCGGGAGTAGCGTACGAATCACACATCATACGGCATCAGGCTCCTTCAGAATCCGTTTTAGAATATGCCTACAAAATTCACGCTGACCTCATCACGATAGTTACCGGGCAGGAGGCTCAATGGAATGAAATGTTGTTTGGCTCCTCGGCACGTAATATTATCAGCTCATCAACCATTCCAGTTCTTTGCATGAACATTAAAAAATATCAGGAAGCACTGGAGTAAATCAAATAAGGGAAAATGCCGGATATGACCACTCTGGTGATTGTTCCGTTTCCGTGTTTTCAGGAACAGATAAGCGATTTTGATTGCGATAAATTATTTTGAGCTCAGAGATTATTCCTTCCATAATAATTCAATGTTCCTGTTACTTTTCCAGCGCCTCTTCAATGGTTTTTTCAAGGTCTGAAATCACATTCATGTAATACATGCAAGCATCATATGGGGATGTAAAGGGTGAGAAATATTTATGTACATCGCCATCAGCCCAGAATTTTGTACTCATATAGTAAAAATGATCAGATGTCTGAAGCTTTCTCCACACCTTTAATAAGTCTTCATTCCCGGTTTGCAACACTCTTTCTTCCAGCAGGTAAATTTTTCTGAGCGCTTCTTTCTGCATCTCATTTTCACGCCATGCGGAGAGGTCACGCTCAGCATCAGCCCATGATGAATATTCAGGTACATCATATACATCGCAAGCGGTGTAGTATTGAAGCACTTCGCCGGGTGTCTTAAAGATGAAATCCGGACGCTTTAAAATGTGCTCAGGAAGATAATCGAGAAAATCAAAAATGCCCGTTTCTTTCCACTGATGCTCACCGAAAGTTTCATAATCCATAAAAAGATTGATTGTTTCAGCATCCGCAGAATCTTCATGCAGCCATGTCACAAATTTTTCAGCCGTAAGCGGGTAGTTTTTCCATTCACGATTGGAAAATCGAAACGCAATGTCATCACTTAGCGAATAATTTTTTAGTAATAATGGAAAGTTCAGGTTCTCTGGGGGGAGATAGACATGATTTGGTGATCTTCCCTGAAGCCACTGATCACTTCCATCACAAAGCATTCCCTTGTATCCCATGGCAGCAACATGATTCGCTAACTCATTACTGTAAATAAGCTCAGTGAAACGAAAAACTGAAGGCTCAGTATCAAACAGCTGTTTGATCTTTTGGCCATGCTTTACAACCTGCTTATCAAATTCTGTTTTTGAATAAAGAAAACTAAGGGAATGGTAATAAGTTTCCGCAAGCACTTCAACAAAACCTGAGGCAACCAGTGTCTGGAAAGATCTGAGCACATCAGGCCGGTACAATTCAAATTGCTCAAGTGCACAGCCGGAAAACGAAAAGGCAACCTTAAATTTTCCTTTATGCCTCATCATGAGCTCCAGAAGCTTTGCATTGGTAGGCAGGTAACATTTGTCTGCGATCTTGTTAAGAATCGTTAAATTCTGTTCGTAATTCTCATAAAAATGGTTTTTACCAATCTGATCACAGCTGTAATTGCGCAACCGGAATGGCTGATGTACCTGAAAGTAAAAACAGATGGAAGTGACATTGTTTTCCTTCTCAGAAGCTTTCAAACCCGCCTGCTTTGCTTTTGCAGGTGCGGTACTGCGAGTACCGGCTGCTATTGACGTGTCCTGTTTTACTGCCGGTGTTGTTTTTTCCCTGATCACAGAAGTTGATTAAAAACTGATTATCACAAAAATGGCTTTGATAAAAAAGCGTGATCACTTTCAAAAGAAATGAAATTATTCAGCGACCATGAATATCACAGCAACTACAACTGAGTGCTTTCCTCCATACCATCCTCATCATTTTCCCGGTTCAATACGTGCTTGTATGATTTTAACGCCTCACGCGCCGAAGAATCCCAGCTAATATTTTTCACATCATCAGCGGTGAGCCGTGTCATGGTTTCACAGAGGCTTTCATAATTTAATACAGCGTAGAGATAATTCGCAAGCTTATCAGTATCCCAGCAGTCAGCTTTTAAAACATTGTGAAGCACCTCACTCACCCCGCTTTGCTTTGAGATTACACAGGGTATATTGAACAACGCCGCTTCCAGCGCAGATAAGCCGAATGGCTCTGAGACCGACGGCATAAAATAGGCATCAACCGATGCAAAGAGATGGTTCACCTTATCTTTCCTGACAAAACCTGTGAAAACTACCTGATGGGCAATGCCGGCAGCCTCCACTTCCCGCTTGAGAACTTCGGCCTGATCACCTGTTCCTGCTATATAGAATTTAACATTATTCATTTTTCTGCAAAGCTTGGTCATGGTTTCAAAAAGGAACTTAGGTCCTTTTTGTCGTGTGATCCTGCCAAGGAATAAAACCCGCTTTTCATGATCTGTTCTTGCTTCATGAAAAACATTTTCCATCTCTATAGCATTGTAAACCGGGAAAATTTTGGATGCATCAATGCCATAATATTCTGTGATGGAATGCTTGGTGTATTCACTCACAGGCAGAACGCGGTCAGCATTCATCATTCCCTCATGCTCAATATAATAGGTTTGGTTTCTTGCCTGGGGATGGGCACGGTCGGTTTCAAGGGAATGAACATGAACAAGCAGAGGTTTTTCAGTTTTATTCTTAAGCCTCACCCCCGCAGTGTAGGTGATCCAGTCATGCGCATGGATAACGTCGAAGCTTATGATATCTGTGAGCCGCTCAGCCACGTCGGCATAAGCCTGCACCTTACGCATGATGGCGGGCCCGTACGAATCATCATCA
>JBDSEA010000046.1:0-11373 GCA_039920305.1 Chitinophagales bacterium | reverse complement strand
CCGGCTTGAAAGCGGGGTTGAACTTACTGTCATAATAGGTTGAATAGCCCACATTACCCGTAAACTGCCCGGTATTTTTTTTCAATACCAGGTTAATTACTCCTGCAATGGCATCAGAGCCATATTGCGCAGATGCCCCATCTCTGAGGATTTCAACACGATCAATTGCAGCTATGGGTATGGCATTCAAATCGGTTCCTGAATTGCCTCTTCCACGAGTTCCGAAGACGGCTACAAATGCAGTTTGATGCCGGCGCTTTCCATTGATCAGCACGAGAGTCTGATCAGGACCAAGTCCGCGGAGGGTTGCAAGATCAATATGATCTGCGCCATCAGAACCGCTTTGCTTATTATAATTCAGTGAAGGTGCAGCATAATTAATGATGGAAGTGAGATCCATTCTGCCGGTAGGCAGTTCCACTCTGTTCATTTTTAAGACATCCACAGGCACGGCTGTCTCCGTTTTCACCCTTCCTGCACTGCGTGTACCAACAACCACCACATCTTCAAGCGATGTTGAGGATGATTCAAGACTAATGGTAATGGTATTTCGATTTTCGACATTTACTGTCAGGGTCTGATACCCCACAACGGATATCACCATGACTGCATCAGGCTGTACATTGACTGTAGCATTTCCTGTAATATCAGTGGTTGCGCCTGTGGTTGTCCCCTGCACAACTACAGAAGCAAATGAAATCGGTTCACTGGTTTTGGAATCAATAACTTTTACGGTTACACTTATGTCTTGTGCAAAAGCCCATTGTGAACAAACCACAAAAAGAGCAATAAAAATTTTAGGGAGTAATTCTGAGTTCATGAGAATAATGGTTTAGTAAAAGATCCATTGTAAATCGTTGCGTTGCAAAATAGATTTTTTACGGAACGCGAAAGTTTCATCCTCAAAATTTTATCCACCTCCCAGAGGAATTGTTGAAAAAGCTACTACCATATACGAGGGTTGCTTTCGCAGAACGAACAAATATGTTCGCCTTCTTTCTTAATGCTGAAACCCTGTAACAGTCACGATTATTTCTCCTCAAAAATTGCAGTGAGTTGCTTTTTCAGTTTGCTCAATAACTCTGTTTCTTTCGGATGACTGCCCTGATAAACGGATGCAATTTCTTTCAGGAATTCCATCACCATGGTCTTATGCAGCTGATCGAAAGCAGAGTGATGCTCTTTTACATAATTCAAAAAAGAGTTGAAGCATGATTCAGGCGGAGGCATCTGGTCAATTAAAATATCGAATTCGATCTCAGCATAATAAGCGGCATCCGTTCCGAACTGATCTGTATTTTCTTCCAGAGGAACTAATTTTTGCTTCACAATTTCCCTCAGCTTATTATATTCAGATTTGTTTATCTGCCCATCAGCATATGCGATTGAATACATCAGTTTCCCTACTTCTGAATAAAATCTTTGAAAGACCATGCGAAGAAATTTTGTTTCAGCAAAATTCGGGAATGAATTTGAAATATTAAGCGAAGATTTTCAGCCGAGTCATTCGCCCATCATGGACACTGACCCCATCGTTACTTTCTCAGTAAAAAATTTAATCTCCTCTGATTTTTCCTTCAGCACGAGTGAGTATAGCTGTGGCAGAAAATGTTCATTGGTGGGAATAGAAAGAGAGGCTTTTTTTCCAAGCTGATTATAATTGATTACTGATTGATCATCTCCCTTTACAATAAGTGATTTTACCTTCTCATCAAATTCAATCGCCATTCATAAGCACCTTCCTGCCATTTAACCAGGCGCAGGGTGTGCACAATATTTCCGCTGCCCATGATAAGGACGCCTTTTGAGAAACGGTAATAAGAAATTTCAGAATATTTATTCAGGATTTAGCAAAATATCACGGGCAGCAGCGCCGGTGATCTCAAGCGATTTCTTATTTTGAGTGTAGCATACAATGGTTACAGTTTGATTAATTAAATCTGCTGGAAAGGAAATTTCGGCATTGCCTTCACCTGCAGAAGGTGTGGTAAAAAAAGATCGCACTACATTCACATGTCTCAATTTTTTGCCTCCATTTTCTCCCCTTGAAACACTGCTGATTGATTCTTTTTGAAGAAGGGCAATATTCAGCACTTCATCTTTAGAGCCATCGCTGATATTAAATTTGATATTTACTTTTTTTGAATTTTTATCATAATTATTTTCAAAGCTGATTCGTTTAGTTGCCGGATTATTCAGTCCCTCCGCTATGGCTGCTTTCGCCTGGTGGCTGCTTGAGCCTACAAACCCTATCTTACCATTAACAATCATTTGGGGGGTGTATACATTCAAGCTTAGTTCTGATGCATATTGCTGTTGGCGCTTCGAAAAAGATGCATCGCTGAATTTATCTCTCCATCCAAGGTAATCCCAGTAATCAACGTGGAAGGCAAGAAAAAAAACAGATTTCCCGCCCATCGTGGTTTTCAATTCTGCCAGCAATTCATCAGCAGGCGGACAGCTTGAGCACCCTTCCGAGGTAAATAATTCCACTACCGCAAATCCGCGGTCATCTGCTACAGTGCCGTCCTGGATTTTATTTTGTCCGTTGTTGAAAATAAATGCGGCCGCTATGAGTGATATGGCAACCAAAGATGTGGCTAAGAATAAAAATTTAGTTGACATTCTGAAGCTGGTTCTGATTCGAAGTTCGCACTTTTATGCAATATCAGTTTTAATTGTACCGTTTAGTTTGAGGCACGAACATTAAACTCATAATGTATAACAGGCAAGCTGCTTTCGAATAAATTTGCTTACAATAAGTAATTAATGAAATAATGAATAGATCTTATTCGCTGATTGTGGTAATGTTTTGTTTGTGGTCATCATGCCTGATCACTCAGCAGGCCAAAACCGGCGACATGCTTTTTCAGGAAAAGAAATTTACTGAAGCTGCTATGGTGTTAAAATCTGAATTTAATAAGGAGCAGGATCCTGCATTACGGGCAAAAAAAGCTTTTACTATTGGGGATTGCTACCGGTTTTCAGGTCAAGCCGAAGAAGCAGGCCAGTGGTATAAAATCGCCGGTGA
Source organism: Chitinophagales bacterium (assembly GCA_039920305.1). Taxonomy (GTDB): domain Bacteria; phylum Bacteroidota; class Bacteroidia; order Chitinophagales; family UBA10324; genus DASRAJ01. Next base: position 8,342 of record JBDSEA010000046.1, on the reverse strand, counting down.
AACGGGTGATGATTCCCGGGCAAAATACATGTATGCCCTCATGCTTAAAAGCACCGAAAAGTATGAGGAAGCGGTAAAGGCATTCACTGATTATCTAAGGGAGTCTCCCTTTGATCAGGAAGCAAAGGCAGAAATAGAGGCCAGCAATATGGCAATCGAATGGAAGAAAGCAGAATCAAAAACTACTGTAACCGGACTTGATGCACTGAACTCGCCGGCTTTTGATTATGCACCCATGTTGTATGGAAAAAACGCTATGGTGTTCACAAGCGACCGGAGTGATGCTGCGGGTTCGGAAACTTATGGATGGACCGGTGAAAAATTCAGTGATCTGTATATTGCTTACAGAGAAGGAGGAAGGTTTGCAGCACCTGTTTCATTTTCTGAAAGAATCAATTCACCCTTTAATGAGGGTGCGGCTTGCTTTAGCAAGGATTTTACAGAATGTTATTTCACCCGCTGCGGAAGTTCACTTACCATCAATGATTATTGTCATATTTTTTATTCTTACAGAAACGGAGATGAATGGAGCGACCCTGTGGAAATTTATGTTTTCAGTGATTCATGCAATGTGGTGCAACCCTTTTTATCTGCTGACGGGAAAGAACTGTACGTCTCATCTGACATAGATGGTGGCTATGGTGGTAAGGATTTGTATGTGCTTACAAAAGATCCGGAGGGCACCTGGAATAATCCACAGAATCTGGGGCCCAACATCAATACTTCCGCCGATGAAGTATTTCCGCAGCTAAGTACGGATGGCAAATTATATTTTGCTTCTGCCGGGCATGAGGGAATGGGCGGACTGGATATTTTTTCTGCTTCCAGAATTAATAAGCAATGGAGCAATGTACAGAATCTCCGGTCGCCGATAAATTCAGGTGCAGATGACTTTTCACTGGTACTTGATAAAATTAAGCCGGAAGATCAATACAGAATAAAAACGCAGGGATACTTCGTATCAAACCGCATAGGAGGTAAAGGTAAGGATGACATCTATTTTTTTACTGAGGAGAAGACTAAAGTGTTTTTGGTGAAGGGTGATGTTGCGGAAAAAAAGTTTGTGAACACAGACGATCCGAACAGCGGAATCTCAGGTTTCACGGTAATGTCCTCGACTGATGTCACTTTTGTAATGCTTGATGAAAATGGGAATCCGGTTACAAGCTCACAAAAAATAGTTAAAAGTGATTTGGATGGAAGATTTCAGTTCCTCGCTGAAAGCGACAGAATGTATAAAGTGAGTGCAGCAAAGCAGGATTATTTTACAAAGAGTGAGACAGCAGATACGAAGGGGTTTCAGAAACAGGATAAAGACACGGTGATTGCTGCTATCCGGCTCGTCCTTGACAAAATTTATAAAAATGTTCAGGTGAACATCAGTAATATTTATTACGATTATAATAAAGCGAACATCCGTTCTGATGCAGCGATCGTACTGGACACAATCGTGAATGTGCTTAAAGAAAATCCAAATGTGAAGGTGGAGATCGGCTCACATACTGATTCGCGTGGAAAGGATCCTTACAATATCCGTCTTTCACAGGCACGGGCACAAAGCGTGGTCAGTTACCTGGTCTCACATGGCATTGATGCCGGTAAGCTTTCGGCAAAGGGATACGGCGAAACCCAGCCGGTAAACCGCTGCTCGAATGGAATAAAGTGCACTGAGGAGGAGTTCCAGGCAAACAGACGCACTACTTTTAAAGTTACTTCAGCGGAGTTCTCAATGGAATCCGCAGTGCCTGAAAAAATTGCTCAGGACTCTTCAATGATAAAGAAGGAATGATAAGACAGTTTTATACAGCTTGTTGAAAATGAACAGAAACTACTAAACTGTTTTCATTTACAAATATCACTTTTGCTCAGAGTTTCAAATGGCAAAGTCAGCAAAGAGAAAATCCTTTCCGCGGATACTGAAGGAAAAAATCCCATTATGGATGCGCAATAAATATTTTATTGCCACCCTTTCATTTCTCATCTGGATGTTTTTTTTCGACCGTAACAACATCATTTCACAGGCTCACCTGCGCATGAAGCTTTCAGATTATCGTCAGAAGAAAAGCTATTACACCCTTCAGATTGCAGGAGTAAAAAAAGAAAAGCAGGAATTAATGACCAATAAGAATTCGCTCGAAAAATTTGCCCGCGAGCGCTACATGATGAAGAAAGATGATGAGGATCTTTTTGTCATTGTCCCAAAGGCAGAAAAAAAATAATTCCCGGGCTGTAATTGATTACATATTAAGTCCTTCGTCGAAATGTCATCGCGGGATAAAATGCGGGCACCGTCATCTCTATATTTGCGGCGCTTCAAAAAATTTCTTAATGAAATATTCTCCCATAGACCCTCAGCTTTTTGTTGAGAACAGAAAAAAATTCTGTGCTCGTCTCCCACCAGATTCTCTTGCTGTATTTATGAGCAATGATCAGATGCCCAGAAGTGCTGACGGTCAATATATGTTCAGGCAGGATTCGGATATCTTTTACCTTTCCGGGATTGATCAGGAGGATTCTGTCCTTCTGCTTTATCCTGATTGTCCGCGTGAAGAATACCGTGAACTGCTGTTTCTCCGTAAAACGAATGAAGATATCGAGGTTTGGGAGGGCCATAAATATACCATTGAAGAAGCGCATAAAGTATCAGGAATCAAAGGGGTTAAATGGTATGAGGAATTCAACACCATTCTGAATAGCGTAATGTGTTATGCTCAAAGTGTTTACCTGAATCTGAATGAGCATGACCGGACAGTAAATGAGGTGCCTTACAAAAGTCTTCGATTTGCCCTCGATCTAAAAAATCGTTTCCCGCTTCATCAATATTCAAGATCAGCCCGTATAATGGGTGAGCTGCGAAGTTTAAAAACGGAAACTGAGCTTGCCCTGATCAGGAATGCAATCGCCATCACTAAAAAGGCTTTCGACCGTATATTAAAATTTGTGAAGCCGGGGGTAATGGAATATGAAATAGAAGCAGAGATCACACATGAGTTCATACGGAACCGCGCTACAGGGCATGCATACAGTCCCATCATTGCAAGTGGAAAGAATGCCTGTGTTCTCCATTACATTGATAACAATGCTGAATGCAGAGATGGTGATATGCTGCTGCTTGATTTTGGTGCCGAGTATGCAAATTATGCTGCTGACCTGACCCGGACATTACCGGTTAATGGGAAATTTACTCCAAGGCAAAAGGAAATCTATGACACGGTTCTCCGGGTTATGAAGCATGCGAGGAAGTTGTTACGCCCCGGCCTGAATTTACATGAGTTTAATACAAAAACAGTGGGTAAGCTCATGGAAGAAGAATTGATTAGGCTTGGCCTTTTAAAGGCCGATGAAGTCGCAAAACAGGATGAGGATAAGCCGCTTTACAAGAAATATTTCATGCATGGCACCAGCCACTACCTGGGTCTGGATGTACACGATACAGGATGGAGATTTGCGGTTCTGAAACCGGGAATGGTTTTTACCTGCGAGCCTGGCTTGTATATTCCGGAAGAAAATATCGGAATCAGAATCGAAAACAACATCCTTGTAACGGAAGGGGATCCTGTAGATTTGATGAGTTCATTTCCCATTGAGACAGAGGAGATTGAAAACGCAATGCGTTCATGAATTACTGAACAAGAATCTTTTCACTCAGGTTTTTATTTCCACCCTTCACGCTGCAGAAATATAATCCTGCCGCAAGTTTTAAAGACAGGCTTATTGGTGTATTGGTATTTTCCTTGGAAATCTGATCAGAATAGATCACTTCTCCAAGAATATTTTGAATCTCAAATGATATTTTGCTGTTGCTGAAGCCGGTAAACGAAAGTGAAAAATCTCCGGAAGAAGGATTGGGCGAAATAAAAACGGCGGCATCTGCCGCGGGTACAGCATTTCCTGTGGCGACCCCATCGCAGGTTTGCCATATATGCTTGGTAGTTCTGTAATTATATTGAGTTGAATCATCAAACGCAAATTCGAAAACAATGTTCCCCGAACTATCAATCTCTGTGAAGGTTGGATTGGAGGAATAGTTGTTCGCATAACCCCAGCATATTACTGTATTGCCGTTTGACAATCGCTGTGCGCTTCCGCCCGCCCTGCCATACACCGGTTGTAAGTTTGTAAACGGGTGGTTATAGTGCCATTCAAGAGTTGCAATCTTGTTAATTTCATCCAATGAATATTCTTTGGCTGATGATTCTGGTGGAACCTGGTAGTTGTTATTATTAAAGAACAGGATATGTCCATTCGGCAGTCGTCTCACATAATGCTGATAATAAAAGGGTACTGTATCAATATCATCTACAAAAGTAAATTCATTGTTCTCGCCTCCCATCCGCCACATGATATTTCCCGTGGTGGCATTTACCTTTGTGATCTCACTCATGTGGCGCTCACTGAAAATCAGGTTGCCATCAAAGTCCTCTTCTATGGAGTTCCCGTGCACGGGGTCCACAAAGTGCTGTGTTAGCGGGGTTTGTATTACTGCATCAGTAAATTGAAAATAATCCCAGCTTCTCCATTCAAATACCACGTTGTGATCGGCATCGAGCCGCTGCACCGTAAATCCGCTGACCACTGCAGCAGTATCTCCCCCGGGAACATACAGGCTCATATCAATTATCTGCTCATCGTAGGCTTCAATATAAGCATGCCCGTCAGGCCAGATTCTAAATTCATGAGCATTTGTATATTCTTCAAGGCCATTACCGCATTGAAATGAATCCAGCAGATTAAAACTGGTATCAAGCATCAGCCACTTTACGTTTACCTGATCATAGTAGGTAAACATGCAATTGTCATTCATCTTCCAGTCATTGGGCACATTATTATTCAATTCCGAGTAGTCAAAGCTCCCGTCATTATTCAGGATGGTGAGATAGGAGATATTAAAAAAGTCATCGTTCTTATTGCAAAAGAAAAATGATCCCGGAGCCGGGTTATTGTTTACCGAGATGGTAAATAACGGAAAATTTGTAAGCTTTTCTGCTGTTGGCTGATCTTGCTGATACCTGCCCACCGGATCATCGCTTTGTAGTTTTTGTTGTGAGGAAGCTGATGGTTCCCGGCTGATGATGGAAAATGAATAGGTGGTGCCGTTGATGCTTTTTTCATCCACGGTTTTAATTCCATCACCTGCGGTCACGGTTACATTTTCACTATGAATAAATGGTATGTGAGGCTTTAGAATGATGGTATGTCTATCAGCAGATAATATTATTTTGAAAGTGTGATTTCCGCTTTTACTTCCGGTGATGAAAAATAAATCCGGCTGAGAAAGGGATAATGGATCAACATCACTTCCGGGATTCAGGGCAATAGTTACTTCAGGGCGATGGTTCGCAGAACCGGGCTTAGGATTTACATAAATAAATTGCGCTGTTATGTTTGAATAGCCCACTATAAGAATAAACAAAAGGAGAAAAGTATTTTTCATTATAGGCTATGGTAAATAATTGACTGCAAAAATACTTTTTCTGAAGGGAAGCATGCTTCGTGAATCTCAATGAAATACTGAAGGAAAGGTTTTTACAGGGGAATTCTCTCATCAAGTGATGCCATTCTCACCCTATCATCAATCATCCGGCTATCAAAATCAAAATCCTCAACTGATTGAATCTTCCAGTCAAAATCAAATTTTCTTTTGAGTCCGGCTGCTATTTCATGCATGTTCCAGCGCTTATTGGAATCAAGCATATAGGTTGATCGCGGAAAATCCTTAGCGATTTCCATGAGCTTCTCACAGGTATCCTGCAAAAATGAACAGGCCGGGAACCATTTGGTGCTTGCCCTGATGACGCCATCATTCTTCATTTTGTTTTCGAAGTAATCAACCATGTTATTCGATCCTGCTGATGTTCCGATCTGCCATCCAAGTCTTACGATGACCGCATCCTGATTCTGGATCAATATTCTCTCCTCCGCTTTTCTTTTCACAAACCCATATCCGCTCTCAGCATCCGGCAGTGATTGTAAACCGATGGGGGAGAAGGAATTTTTGAAAACCAGGTTGGTGCTTGTAAAGAGAAACCTGATATCCAGGATTTTTGTCAGCCAGGCCAGCTCACTGGTCCATTCATAGTTTACCTTCCAGGATAGATCGGGATCAGAGGTGTAAGCAAGATGAAACAGCACATCAGGATGGATGCTCTTCAGATAATTCTCCATCTCATCATAATCATCCACGGGAATGTTGTTTCTGTTCCAGGTATAAACTTCCCATTGATGCGCCTTCAAAACGTCACAAAGTACAGTACCGATTGTACCTGATGCTCCCGTTACCAGTGCTCTCATGTTACAGCAAATAAATGAAAAAGTCAAACATCTCATCGTCAACCAATTGTTTAGATGTAGCAAAAACTTTTTGAAATTAAAATCAAAGACCACCAGCGAATGATGTCACGTTAATTGTGTTCAAGTAAAAATAAAGGAGCCACTTGCTCAAGTGGTACAAAGAGTCGAAAGAGATTGTGAATTAATAAACAATACATTAACACATCTTTGAATTAGGTTAACACTATGTGACCGCGCACGACTATAGATTTGCCGGTATCCAAAAAAGAAAACCATGGCAAAAAAATTTTACTCCACCCAAGCAACCAAGCTGATTACAGTTGCGATATGCCTTGCTTCCGTGCTGTATTCCTTTACCGTATCTTCACAAGGGTGCGTAGCGATAAGGTCAGTTTGTACCGGCTCTGCTTTACAAGGCACCTCGCTGCTTGGTAAAGGTGACATGCAATTCGGGATAGGGTTTCGCTATTTTAAATCGTACAAACATTATGTAGGTGATGTGGAGCAAAAGCAGCGAGTGGAAGAAGGAAGCAATGTGATTAACTACGTTCACTCTTTCGATCTGCTGTATTCTTATGGCTTGAGCAAACAATGGTTTTTGTCTGCCGATGTTCCTTTAAGTTTTAATACACGTTCGCAACTCACAAGCAATACCGATACTTCCAAATTGAGAACATTGACCAATACCCGGGGCTTGGGTGACATTCGGCTTACTGCAAACCGCTGGATGTTCGATACACACAAATCAACCCGTGGTAATCTTTCGCTCGGCTTAGGAATTAAGTTTCCAACGGGAAAGTACTATGCTAAAGATACCTTCCTGTATAAGGGAACTGACTATTCTAACGTATATCGTGAGGTAGACCAAAGAATACAACCCGGTGACGGCGGATGGGGAATTAGTTTTGAATCAAGCGGCTTTCTTCAACTCACCAAACCGTTTTATGGTTACTATTCCATCTTCTATCTTTTCAATCCCATGGATACCAATTCAGCAGCTACTTATCGAAGCAATCCATTCGAGCAGCACATGTCAATTCCCGATCAGTTTTTGTTCAGGGGAGGAATTAGTTATTATCCTTCCTTTATTAAGGGCTTATCAGGAAGTATAGGTGCGCGGTATGAGGGGATTCCGGTGAAGGATTTAGTTGGGAAAAGTGATGGATTCAGAAGACCCGGTTATATTGTTGATGCGGAGCCGGGGCTAGCCTATGAATACAAAAATCATTCATTCAGTGTGTTTGTGCCGGTTGCGTTGTATAGAAACAGAACACAGAGTGTGGCAGACGAGAACTACCAAAACGTTTCACCCACTGATCCTGTCCGACATGGCGATGCTGCCTTTGCTGACTATGTGATATTCCTAAATTATTCATTCAAGTTGGGGCATCATCACACTATGGCGCTTCCTGTTCAGGTTAATACGCCTGACTAAAAATGCCAGCTAACTATTTGTACGCCATTAGAATCTCCTTTTATTAGGGACATGGATGATTCATGACTATCATCCTCGTTTTTTTAAAGTCACTCACAGATTTAAATGGCACTACAAGGTAAAAACATTATTGAATTACCTTGAACTTATAGGCTTAGGTTTTGTCATAGCGTATGCGCCAACAAAGGAAAAAGGCTACCTTCAAAGCGTTCCGAACCCATTATTGACATGCATCCTGTTGAATGTCAACTTTATTGCGGTCAATAGCGGGAGGTTGGCTATAAGAGAATCTACCTTTTCATGCTTCCCTTGACCTTTTGGCTCCTGAAGTTTGTTTAAACCGGCCAAAAAAAAGAGTTTGAACTTTCGCTGAAACCCTTATCTGCCACTATGTGGAGGTGAACGGGATCGAACCGATGACCTCTCCGATTGAAGATCGGAGCGCTCTGTGCCCGAATAAAAAATAAAGAGCCACTTGCGCAGAAGGCGTGCAAGTGGCATCAATGGGTGGAGGTGAACGGGATCGAACCGATGACCTCTCCGATTGAAGATCGGAGCGCTCTGTGCCCGAATAAAAAATAAAGAGCCACTTGCGCAGAAGGTGTGCAAGTGGCAT
>JBDSEA010000045.1:0-22298 GCA_039920305.1 Chitinophagales bacterium | reverse complement strand
TGAAAAAACTAATCAGGGCATCGAACAAAGGCAGCGCCTGGAAATATTTTTTCTCCTGGTAATATTCTTTTGCCTTCGCAAACTTGAGGTAATAATCATCGCTTTTTTCAACACGGGCATATTCGCTGCATGACGAAAGAAAAAGAGATGCTATGATGGCTGGAATGAAAAACCTGCGAAGAATACTCATTGAGCGGCAAAGATAAATTAAATGAAAGGAACGAATAGACAATAGGTAAAGTGTAACAGGCATAGATTTAAATCAAAGGAGGAAAAAATATTTCAATCAGTACATGCATAATGAGATACTTAAACCAGCATCTCACCTCATGCTAATTAACAAGGCATGATTCCGAACCAGAAGCGGTAAACCGAAGACCAATACCGGGGATTAGAATTACGGACAGTGTACTAAGGTCTCAGGACAAAAAAACTACTGACTCCCGACTCCAGATTTGACTATGGGCTAATGACTCCATACTATCGCTACTTTTGTTTAAAATCTATGGCCATGAAAAGAATCCCCGGTTTGTGCATACTGTTCTGCACTTTTATTCTCTTCCATTCTTCCTGTAAAAAAGAAAATAAGAAGGTGATCACTTACTATGATAATTCCGGTAAAATGATTCATGAAATTTATACCGTAAAAGCTGATAGTCCCGGAGTAAAAGATGGTCCATACCAGTTGTTTGGTGAGGATGGAAAGCTGATTGAGCGCAGAAAGTACAGGGATAACAAAATAACTGACACATTGATGAAATATAATACCTCAGGCAGACTGGTTGAATTAGTAATATTCTCAAACGGGGTGATGAATGGCGAACGAAAAGTATTTAATGACAGCGGAAAAATTATGATCATTGAGCATTACAGGAACAACGAATTCAACGGACCCTATTTTTCTTTTTATGAAAATGGCAATAAAAAAGAAGAAGGTCAATACACACTTAATGCCATGGACGCGCTGTGGAAATATTATTATGAAAGTGGCGAGCTAAAAGAGGAAGTTTATTTCGAGGATAATAATGAAAACGGCGCATACAAATCCTACTATAAGAGCGGGAAGATTAAGGATGTAGGAAGCTTTGAGAATGGGAAGGAGTCGGGCAACTGGAAAACCTTTTATGAAAATGGCAACCTGATGACAGAAACGAATTATTCGGATGGTCAATCAACAGGCACTGTGATGCATTATGATGAGGAAGGAAAACTGATGCAATAACACTTCTCCATTCAAAGGTAAATCAATCTCCCTTAAGCCAGTATGCAAAACGGTCGGATTTTAATTCTCAATTTCCGCAAAAACCCTTTGAAAAACTACTTTATCATTCTTGGTTTTTTATTGGTCTATTCCTGCCATAAGACTGAAAAAATTTCAATCCCGCAGGAAGGGCTCGTTGTGAACATTCCATTAGATGGCGATGCTGTTGAGATCGTTAATAACCTTACAGGCAGCATTCATGCAGTCCATCCCTACCCTGACCATCATGGCATTGCAAATCAGGCGATGTATTTCAACCGGGATGATTCTGCTTACCTTGATTTTGGTGATGCCTCATCATTTTCATTTCCCCAAAACATTTTTACTCTTTGCTGCTGGGTATTTGTTTCCGATACCTCTCAACCGATAACCATCCTAAGTAAGAGAAATGCGACCGGTCCTTTTGAATACAGCCTGGATAATCACATGGCTTATGCTGTTTTTAATTTCGATAACTGGATTGCCAGCGGCAGCACTACGGTTTACGGTACCGACCCCCTGAATGCCTCGCTGACGGTAGAAACAAATGAATGGATACATATTGCCATTTCCGCAGATGGATTCATGCTTCGAGCTTATAGGAATGGGTACTTACTGCCCGGAATAGATTCAATCAAAAGCGGCAACTCTTTCTCTGATACTGATGCTCCATTGCAAATCGGAGTAGGCGGCGGCTACGGGAAATATTACTTTTTCGACGGCGCGATAGATGATATTCTGATCTATAACCGTGCGCTGAGCAGTTTGGAGATAATGACAATAGCAGAATTGTAACTGATGATCATTTGTAAACCAAAAAAACAACTCCTCTGACCTGTATTAAGCTCATGCAAACCCTGCTTAAAAATTTTATGCCATTGAAGAGAGATAAGCTGAATAAATTACTCCAATACAATCTTCATCACTCGCTTACTTTCATTGCTTGTTAATTCAACGAAATAATTTCCATAGGCAAGATCGCTGACAAACATCTGTACCTGCTGATCATTAACATGAAGGTTTTTTACTTCCTGCCCAAGCAAATTCATCATCCTGATCTTTGAAATATCTTCAGTGCACTTGATTGTAATTACATCATGAGCCGGGTTGGGATAAATTTGAACGCCTGCAAGTGCATTATCAATGAGCGCTGTTCCCCGTATTGCATGCGTGGTGAAGTTTTTTACGGCGGTATAATTGGAAACAATATTTGAAACAGTGTCGCACCGGGACTGAATACGCCAGTTGTACTTGGTTGTTGAGGCTAATCCAGTAAGAGTAAGTGACAAAGTTGAAGGCGATGCCTTCTTATCTATCCAAACAGCATCAACATCCTTCTTGTACTGCACTTCATACTGCTGGGTTTCATTTGCCACTGCTGACCATTGCAGCTTTGCTGAGGTGGAAGTGATGTTTTTATTCTTCAACTTGCTAAAGGTGGGTCTCGCACATGGAGTCCATAAATATTTGTGGACACGATATGAAATTATATTTTTTCCACCATCAGCAAGTGTAAGCTCCCATGCCTTTGCTCCCCCCGGCGTTACTTCTGTAAAGCTGGGCGCACCGCTTTGTCCGCGCCATCCCCACCCAATCAAAGTATTACCGTTACTCAGCCGCTGAGTGCTGCCCATGGCAAAATAAAACGCCGGGCTTCCATTGATGTCGGGCAGCGAATAACTCCATACCAGAGTAGCTACTTTATTCACTTCATCGAGCTGATATTCCTTGGCAAATGATTTTGCCGGCGAATGAAAATTACCATCATCGTACAGGGTAACATTGCCATTAGCAAGGCGGCGGATATCGTGCTGGTAACTGAATCTCGCCGGATTGTTGGGGAATGTGAATTCATTGTGAAGACCGCCAAGCCGCCAGATAAAATCACCCGTATTTACATTGATCTTATCAATCTGATCAAGATGGCGGCTCGATATTAAAATGTTGCCATCATTATCCACCTCAATTGCATTGGTATGCATATAATCAATAAAGCTGTAGGCGAGATTCTCATACTGAGCCTCATTGAACGTTACATGATCGAACCCGCGCCATTCGAAAAGCAGGTTATGGCTGGGATCAAGCTTCTGAATTACATTGCCCAGAACGGTAGCATTGGGTGAATAGTTGGGCTTGTAAACCGTCATGTCAACAGTTTGATACTCGTCGGCAATGAGCCAAGCATTTCCATTCGCTTCCATTTGCAGCTCATGGTTATTGGTGTAGTAGCCGTTGAGCGCATAATAATTGTCAACCACGATAAAGTTCGAATCCAGTACATCGTATCTTCCAAGATCACTTCTGAAGGTTTCAAATAGCCCATTCTTCCCCATCTGAAAATCATTAGGTCCGTAATTGAGCTTCCTGAAATACACTGAATCACCATTATTCCTGATGGCGCTGTATCCGGTGAATTTATTTTGAACAAAATTTCCGCTCCATGAATCGAAAAAGATAACTCCATTGGAAGGGTTATTATTGGTATTGATCGTAAACATTCCGTCAATGCCCCTGGTATCTTCAGAGTGGGAAGACTGATCCCATTTCCTGATTTCTTCCGCAAGCAAAACCGACTTAAGCTGGCTCATTCTTTCCTGCTCGTCTGCTGTCCACTCACGATGGGTTGTGAAGCTGAATGTAAAGCCATCGATCACTTTCCCCTCAGCAGTTGAAAGACCGCTCTGTACGGTAATAGTAACCACTTCATTAAAGCCGAATGGTGAGACAGGATTAAGGTTGATGGTTTTTCCATCGTCGCACAAAACAAGTCTGAAGTCATGCCGGCCGCTTCGTGTGCCGCGAATGCTAAAGAGATCTTTGTTCAGCGAAGCTCTTTGTACCATGTGACCTTCCCGGAGTATGATATTATGCTGCGGCGGCAGATTTACTGACCCAGGAAGGGGTGACACAAATTGAAATTGAGCAAGGGCATTGCTGTAACTGATAAGAGATACAAGAAGGCAGAGGGTTAAAATTTTTTTCATTTTGTAGGATTTGTTTCCGGAAAGTTTTCTTTAAATAACAAATAAATATACTGAAGTTTATAGAATCAGTTTCCGGAGTATTACGGAATGCATTATTTGCCGCCGGCGTTTAGAATAGTGGCTTATAAAGGGCCTGATTAATTTTCTATTACTACCTTTCTTAATGCTCTTTCAATTCCGGATTGAATGGTCAGGAAATAAATGCCAGATGGAAATGCGGCAAGATTAAGTTCCTTTGTGTATGAACCATTCCTGATACCTTCTTCATGCCCTGCCAGAACAATTAATCCTGTGATGTCCGTTAGCGTCCATTTTACTTCATGAACGGGCAGCCATGCGGAGAAACGGAGAAGGTCATGTGAAGGATTGGGGAAAATTTTGATTCCCAGATCATAAGGCGTAATAACAGCTTGGGTAGGAAATCCATAAAAAGAGCTATCCAATATATAATCTTCATCTCCTTCCTGGTAATCCATGAGCGAAAATCGGACACTCATCATTTCATCCTCTGTTCCTTCACCAGCAAACACCGTAACAGGAGGATCATTAGGATTGTTTGGGTTGTTGGAAGTGTTATCATAAACACCGGTACCATAAACTCTTCCGCCCGCCGGTATCTTAATGAGCTTGGTGACAAAATAATTTAACTGCCAGTTCCAGTCCCAGGATGGAATATAAAGCAGGTTCGTGGTATCACCGGGGGAATTCACAAGGAACACTTCAAAAGATTTCCCAATCAGGTGCATGTGGGGTTGCAAGGCCACGATGGATTGCGGAGTTAAAAATTCTGGCGATTCCTCATAAAATGTTTTTACAGTATTCTTCTGTATCTTAAAAGGCGGATTCAAGAGTGAAGAGCCATACCACCACAACAGCCGCTCATTTCTTACACTGCGAATCAGGGAATCAGGCAGCTCACAATATTTTACATACATTTTCGAGCTGTCAGTGTTTCCATTGTTCCCGGGACCATAGTGAAATGACAGACAATAATCAGCGTTTGCAGGCACCTTCATCCCCCAGTCTGGAGGAAATTTAATCGGATCGGTACCGGGAATATATCCGGCAAACAAAACAGCGTACTCGCTGAATCCCCCCATATCGGATGAATAAAATCCGGGGTCAGGGGTATCCTCATCTGTTTGCCATGAAATACCGGAGGTATCCTGGTAAATAAATGCATGGTGAACGGAAGACGGATCGCCGGGAAGAAACTGGAGCTGATTCAGGTATTTTGTTTCATTATAACCGGAATGAATTACAAAGGAGCGGTAATCATCAAGATCAGACGGCAAAGTGTAATGAGGAACAAACACAGTATCATCAATAAGTGGAAGAAGTACTTCACCGTTAAATTCAGGAGGCAATGGAGCAAGTGCGAGATCGCCGGAAGGCATTCCATTATCAACCCAATTATTAATTGCGGCAATCTCATCATCTGCTAATACTCTTTCATCCTTAAAATGTGTATAATTTGGATCAGCAGGCCATGGTGGCATTTTGTGACTGTTAATGTCTGCCTGAATAGCGAATGCATTATTCACCGCATCATCATAACTCATTAATGGAAAGGGAGCAATTCCCCCTTCGTGATGGCAAGTTGAGCAATTGTTGTAAATGATGGCCGCTACGGAAGTACTCCAGTCACTGATTTGGGCAGATGATATAAAACAATTAACACTAAGAAGGAGAAATATAATAAGAAGCTTATTCATTGGTAAAAATTTAAAAACAGTTTATCATTTGCCGCTTCGAATTTAAGAATAATGAAATTCGCAAGTGAAGGATATTCAGTGCGCATCGGGTTAGTGATGCATTTATACTCTCTTAGGTGCAACTGTTATTGAACTATAACCTTTTTTACCATCTCCTTTTCAGTGGTTGTTACCTTAACAAAATAATTCCCGGCAGTAAGATGAGAGAGCGGCACTTCAACAGAATAAATTAAATTTTCCTCTTTTAATTGTACCCGATAAACCTCTTGTCCCAAAAAATCCATCACCTGCACCAAAGAAATACCTCCATCACAACTTACCGTGATCACATCACGGGCCGGATTGGGATAAAGACGCAGAGTGCCAGATTCTGAATTACTTTCTGTTTGCCTCAGCGGTTTCGTTTTGAAAGTTCTCTGTGAAGTGTATCCCGACGTTTTGGTTCCGGTTGAATCACACCAGCTCTGGATGCGCCATTTAAATTGAGTACCGGGTGACAATCCATGCACTGTTGCCTGGGTTGCAGGTGCATCAATAAGCATGGTAATCCATGGCCCGCCCGAAGTTTTTTTGTACTGTAACTTATATCGTATTGCATTCCATGCATTATTCCATACAAGCTTAACAGAATTACTTGTGATCACTTTTGTTTTCATGGTATTCAGTGTAACCCGGGAGCAAGCATTGAAAACGTGTTTATAACCCCGGTATGAAACAATATTATCAGGAACTTCCATTTTCATTTCCCATACAATAGAACCGGCAGAAGTTACTTCGGTCATGCTTGGTTGATCAGGTGAACTATTAGGCCGCCATCCCCAGTCAATAAAAGTATTCCCACTGGATAATCGCTGAGCATTTCCCATTGCATGATAATAATAAAATCCCGGTCCATTGGGCCTGCGGTAACTCCAGACGAGGCTGGCAGTAAGATTCACCTCATCGAGCTGATATTCTTTAACAGCGGTATGCTTTACAGGATGATAATTCCCATTGTCAAAGATGGTTATGTTGCCATTGGCAATGCGGCGGATATCGTGCTGGTAAGTAAATGGCTCCGGCTCATTGATCCATGTAAACTGATTCATCACTCCACCAAGCCGCCATATAAATTCTCCTGTATTCAGGTCTATTTTATTTACCTGGTCAAGATGGCGTGATGAGGTGAGCAGGTTCCCGTCATGATCCACTTCAAGTGCATTCATATGTACAGCATCAATGGTTCCAAAGCTGAGGTTTTCATGCAGAGCCTCAGTGATTTCAATATTATCAAAGCTGCGCCACTCGAAAATCAGGTTGTGGCTTGCATCGAACTCCTGGATCACTGAGCCGCGCACAATTGCATTAGCAGAATAGTTCGGATTATAAACCGTCATATCCACAAATTGAAATTCATTAGCGATCATGAAGGCACGGCCATCCGGAAGCAGGAGAAACTCATGATCATCTACCTCGTATCCGTTTACAGGATAATATTTATCAATTACATTAAAATTGGAATCCAGAACATCCCACCTCAAGAAATCACCATTATTCACTGCGAAATATCCTTTTTCCGTCAGGCAGAAATTATTATAAATAGTATCCGTTTCCCTGGAAAAAAGTGAATCGCCGGTATTGCTGATCATGTGATACCCGCGATAGTTTGTGGGATTATAATATCCGCTGAAAGATGTAAAGAAAATATTACCCGGCGAGGGATTGGTATTATTGGTGATTGTAAACATACCGGTGATATCGCGCACATCTTCCAGCCCAGATGATCCGGCATCATCACCGGCCAGCAGTGTATTGCGGAAGTACGGTTTTGCATCGTTTAATCTCACCGTTTGTTCTTCTGTGTATTCTTCGCGGATACTGAAGCCGAAAGAATAACCACTTACTGAACTGCCATTTGCTCTTGTCAATCCTTCTATAATATTTACTCTGACAACTTCGCCAAAATCAAACGGAGTATCAGGAGTCAGCACAATCGTTTTGCCATCATCTGCCAGTACCAAAGCAAACGGGTGATTACCGCTTTTGGAGCCAATTATTTTAAATTGATTTACACTGATTGAATACGGACTGATGAGATGTCCGTCGCGAATAATAATTTTATGCACGGGGTTTAGGTTTTTTGACCCGGGCATGGGAGAAATAAACTGGAATTGTGCTGATGCATGCGAACAAATAATGAGCAATAACCATAAGCTGAAGGGGAAAAATTTTTCCATATGTAATTTTTGATTTCAAAAAGTGCAGGAGCCAAAACTAAAACAAGAATTTCTTGCGAGCTATGAAGTATCTTATTTGAATGGTGAACCCTTTTCCTTTGAGACCACATGGTAAACCATTCTATCCATGAAAGCAGGAAAGAATTTATTGAGCAGCACGGTAAGATTACCCTGGAAAGAAAGTATGATGGTGCGCTTTCTTTTCTTTATTCCGTTCACAATTTCGTGCGCTACCTTTTCTGCACTCATGAGCTTGCTTTCATCGAATGGTGTTTCGCCTTGTGGGCTTCCTTCCTTGTTTAAAGCCGTGTTGCGAATATTCGACGCCGTGTATCCGGGACAAACGATCATCACATGAAGACCGGTTTTTAAATTCTCGATGCGCAACGATTCGAGAAATCCCTGCAATGCAAATTTAGACGCAGAATAACCGGATCTGCCCGGCAAGCCTTTGTATCCTGCAATTGATGAGATCCCGGCAATACTGCCATGATTTCTGAGTATCTCTTTAATTGCATATCTGGTGCAATACACAGCTCCCCAAAAGTTAACGTCCATCAAATCCTTCAGTACTCTCAGCTCCACTTCGGAAAAAAGAGCACGCATGGAGTTACCGGCATTATTGATCAGGATATCAATTTTACCATAATGCACGAGGGATGTTTCAATAAATTTTTTGCAGTCTTCTTCCTTGCTAACATCGCATGAAATACAAAATATTTCACCCCCCCTCTCCTGAATTTGTTTTACGATTTCCTTCAGCTTTTCAATATTTCTCGCAGCAATCCCAACTCTGGCCCCTTCCCCCGCAAAAGCAAATGCACAGGCCTTACCAATGCCAGATGAGGCGCCGGTGATGAGAACAACCTTACCCTTTAATGTTGAAGGATTCAAATAAAGAGGGTTAATGATGATTAATGTTTGAGTGCTGAAAACCTATCGCACCTGAATTTTATATGGCTTTCCTGGTTCCGGCAATACCACTTTTGATTCGATTCTATTTCAGCCATGCAAAGAAACCGGGCCTGGCTTATCCCCTTTCTTCCACTTGATAGTACAGCCTCTCGGTTGCGTTTCTTTCACAAGCACTTCCTGATTCTCCAGCACCGCATCAAGTGCAGCTTCCAGATAATTAATAGAAACCTCTTCCGGCTTTTCCCAATTGTCATCAATCCCGCCGTGATAAACAAGCGTTTGATTCTTATTAAAAACAAATGCTTCAGGCGTTCGCTGTGCTCCAAAGCCTATTGCTATTTGCTGTGTTTCATCATATAAGTAATTACCACCAATGCCCAGGTGTTCTGCCATTGGAATCATCTGATCAAATGAATCCGCGGGATATTGCGCTGCATCATTTGAATTGATCAGAAAAAACCCCGCATTGCGGTTTTGATAACGCAGAATCATGGCACGAATACGGGTTACGTATGCACGCACATAAGGACAATGATTACAGGCGAAGAGGATAACGGATACATTTTTTTCTTTCAGCTCCTCACTGCCGTGGCGATTATTATCGGTTCCGGGTAGCTCAAAAGGAATCAGCGCATCACCTATTTTCATTAATAAAGTTTTGGTAAAAATAAAATTTGCAGCGTTGCAGAAGAATTTTCTAACAAAGCATTCTATACCGGTCACAGGGTCACCTGAGTGAATGGCTTCATTCTAACTGCATTTGGATATTTTTTGAGCAGATTCATTTCTTCACTTTAATTTCACCATTAATATAAGCTTAAGAATGCATAAAATGAGTTTTCCTCCGCTAAGTATTTCTTTTCTTGCACTTACGATATTGGTTATTGCGTTATTATCTTTTTCTTCCTGCAAAAAAAAGCTTGCCTCGCATGCGAGCTGGGATACTGAAGTACTTACTCCCCTCATACAAACAACCTTAACACTGGATGATCTTCTGGCAGATTCATTGCTGGAGACCAATGCAGACCATTCGGTTTCTCTCGTATTCAGCAATCAGCTATATCACACTTCGCTCAGTGAGGCGACCTTTCAAATTCCTGATACCACCATCAAGGTGAGTTTCTCACTGGAAACCCTGAATCTTTCAAATCAAACCATCACCTATGTTTATTCACTCGGCGCTATGTCTCAGCAACTTGGTTACACCGGCACCCTTATTATTCTGAGTAACGGCCTTACAATTACCCTTCCACCGATTACCGGAATTACCACGCCGCCGAATGATGTGGATGCATCACAATTTTTTCAGTCAGCCGATATTGAGTCGGGAAGCATTGACCTGACACTCGAGAATGGATTGCCACTCACTATGTCATCAATCGTTTTCCAGATTAAAAATAAAGTAGACCAGCAAGTGATCACTGAAGAGACATTTACCAATCTGCTTCCCAATACAACTCAAACCAAAACCATTGACCTTAGCGGAAAGCATGTTGAGGGAACTCTGGTAGCTACTATTATTAATATGGATATTGCCGGAGGAACATTTACGGTAGATACTTCTGATGCTATTACCATGACCATGATAGCAAATGATATCAAAGTGGACTCCGCAACAGCTATTTTTCCACAACAGAATCTCATTGATAATGATAACCCCACTACCTATGATTTAAGCGGGGGAGCGGAACTTAACCAGTTCAGAATGAAATCTGGAACGCTGACCATCATTGTTTCAAGCTCCATTCAACAAAAGTCCCATTTTGAATATCTGCTCCCGTCAGTTACTAATGCGTCCGGCAGCTCTATTTCAATTATTCAGGATCTGCCCCCGGCTCCTTCAGGCGGAACAAGCGGTTTTACACAATCATTCGATCTTGCAGGGTATACCTTTGATCTTACGGGTGTTAACGGCATGGAGCATAATACTTTTTACAGTCACCTGATTGCAAGCATTGATTCTACCGGCGAGCTTGTAACCATTTCAAAAGCTGACAGTATCTTTATTGACTATGAGCTTTCGAATATTGTCCCTGATTATATAACAGGATATGTTGGGCAGCAGATTGTAAACGTAGGTCCTAGCACTACTGAATTTTCTGCTTTCAGAAGCATCCAAGGAGGTACGCTTGCACTTGAAGATGTGGATGTAAATCTTTCAATAAAAAATGGAATTGGAGTAGAGGGTCGTATCAACTTTTATAATCTCACTTCGATCAATTCTTCAACAGGCAGCCAGGTCATGCTGACCTGGGATAAGTTAAATCAGCCATTAAGTATTCCCCCGGCTACAGACAATCCCCTTATTCCTTCCGTTACTTCATTTGAGCTGAACAACAGCAACTCCAATATCAACTCCCTTGTTTCCAATCTTCCTGATCAGTTACAATATACTCTCGATATCTTCCTTAACCCATACGGAAACTCTTCAAACTATCACGACTTTGCATATGACTCAAGTGAGCTTGAAGCAACCCTTGATGTAAATGTTCCGCTGGCGTTTATTGCAACTGATCTTATCCTGATTGATACTCTTGAATTTTCCCTTGGTAACAGTGAGCCCGGAGATGCTACCATTAAAGATGGTACTTTCAATCTTATTGCATACAATGGCTTTCCAATCAGTGCCGCACAGCAACTCTTTTTTTATGATGCTGAATTCAATCTCATTGATTCATTGTTCAATTCGGTTCAAACGGTTGCTGCAGGAATGTTGGATAACCAGTGCATGGTAAGCGGGAAAACAAAAACCGTATTAACCATTACCATTGATGAGGCGAAGATGCAGCGCATTCGATCTGCTGCAAAGGCAATTGTTATTTCTAAATTCAATACTGCAGTACATCCTGATTGTACTTTCCTTAAAATCTTTGATGACTATTCGATGGACATATCACTCACCGGATTATTCACCTTCTATACGGGATATTGAGCCAATGATGAAATTTTTCCGGTTTTTTTTTATCCTGCTTATTTCTTTTTCAATTAATTATTCTTCAGGGCAGGATAAAGATTCACTCAGGCAAAATATAAAAATTGAAGGATACTCCCCTCTTGTGTTTTCTCTTTCTGCTTTATACGGGAACCGGCAGACAGATCAGTTTTCACATACTATCGGATTCAACGCCGGGTCGGCGATAAATTCAACTGCAATCACTCTGCCTTTCAGCTTTGCAGTACTGGGGAATAATTTTATTAATGATGTGAAAAAGAACCAGGTTTCTGATCATCTGCTGAATAAGAACGCTTATGAATTCAGCTACGATGCGAGTGCATTTTGCACCTGGGCTCAGGATAGCTTTCTCTTTCATTCGAAGGCAGTATATGGAATAGATGTTTCGACCGGAAATTTTACTTCGGTGCGCTTCACTGATGCCGCATTCAACATCATCTTTTACGGAAATTCGCATTACGCGGGCCTGACTGCTGATTTCGGCGGAACAAAACTCTATAGCTATAATTATGACCGGATTGGTTTTTCAGCTCAAAAAAAATTAGGAGGTATAAATTCAAGTCTGGAAGGAGGTGTTAAGCTTTCATTATTAACCATCCGGAATGGCTTAAAGCTGAAACTCGAACACACCACCCTATTCACCGAGCAAAACGGCGAATATCTCGATGCTTATTATGATTTTGAATACAACCAGTCAGATTCAGCCAACAAAGGCAGGTTTCAATCCGATGGAGCAGGAATTTCAGTTGACCTACATTGCTCTTGGCTGAACCAGATACAAACAACCCGGTTCAGTTTCTATATAAATAATCTCGGAATTGCAGCCTGGAATAAAAATACCAGCACCTTCTCTGCCGATAGCATGATACGATTCTCAGGTATTAACATCAATAATCTTTTATTTTCTGACACTGCTTCTTTTATACATTATACAATTGATTCTCTTTTCAAAAATACCGGTACTTCTGAGCAACATGAATCCAAAATATTTGCCCTGCCTTCCACTTTTTCTTTTTTATGTTCTCACTCTGTATCCGCCAAAGTTTTACTGAACGCTGGAGTGAGCTATCGTCCCTACTCTGATTTATTACCACTTGTTTTTGTAAAGCCGCAATGGATACTTTCCAAATCCTGTGAAATCGGAATTCCTTTTTCTGCCGGGGGAAGTTCCCGTTATGCAATAGGATTTGATGCGATGATCACCATTAAAAAACAGTTTCAGATAATCGCAGGCTCAGCGAATGTCCTTGGGATTTTATTGCCTGCAAGAACTACTTCTTCCTCTTTATTTTTACAAACATCTTTTCAATTCTAAAAAAGTAAATTTCTGGAATATGAAATTCTTTTCAGGATTGCAGTCGCTTTTTTACATTGCAACTAAGTTTTTAATAACCGGCTCAGGTCATGGAAAAGCCGGCCTAACATAATTCCGAGACGATGTTGTGATTACCCTGACTTGAACGCTTAGCACCATAATAATATAAAGATTACTGTAGTTCCGGAAACTGATAAAAAAAGATTTTCGCAGATTAATAACACATCTTCTGTATTTATACCTATGAAAACCAATCTTTATTCCGGACGAAACGAATCCCCAATGGAAAGGTGAAAAGGGCGGTGCTCACTATCAATCCCATGGCTCTGGAGCCTAAGTTTATATATCGTCTCAGGCTGCGGAAAAAGGGTGCACGATTCAAACGGAAATTTTTGGAAAGAATGATTCCTGCTGCCAACATTGAAAAATCTAATACCTTGCAATCCTTGTTCATAATAAGTTAATAGATGCGAATACTCCCCCTAATGATAGCCCTCCTTCAAATTTATTCGCGGGGTTTTACACAGGTTAATGATTCCGCTATTTCGCAGGTTATTTATTTAACAGGTAATACAGCTGAATCAAAAATAAATGATAACCTTTCCTTATTACGTGAATCTATCAAAAAAGAATCCTCCCCTGTTATCCTTATTTACAATGGAGACTTATTGCATGACGATGGCTTAAATAAACAACCGACCCCTGCTGATTCAAACCTTATCAGGGAATTACTGGGCGTCGTGAAAGATATACCAGACAGCAGGGTTTATTTTACCCCGGGTGATCTGGACTGGAATGAATCAGGCAAAAATGGATGGAGGGACGTAAAAAAAATGGAAGACCTCATTGACGGCATTTCGGGAGAAAAAATCTTTCTTCCCCGGGGAGGATGTCCGGGACCGGTAACTGTTGATGCAGGAAATAATTTAAAGCTCGTAATGATCAACAGCCAATGGTGGATTCATCCCCATGACCGCCCCATAGCACCAGCGACAGAATGCGAGGCGCTGGTGGAAGAACAATTTATGGAAGAACTGGAAAATGTGCTGGATGATGCAAGCGATAAGAATGTTCTTGTTTTAGGTCATCACCCCGCAATCAGCATTGGAAAATATGGCGGAAGAGTTGGATTATTGCAGCATTTTTCACCACCCGTTTTGGGTACTTTCAATGCTGCCTTTCATCAAAATGTAGGTTCACCGAAAGATATAGCTTATCCGGCATACGGAGAATTCTCTGATCAGATGAAAAACCTGATGCAGGATTATTCCATCATCTATGCATCCTCTCATGATTATAATCTTCAGGCCTTTCATATTGGAAATTCTTACCAGCTTGTAAGTGGGTCTATTGCGAAAAATTTACCTGCGGGAAAGACAAAAAATACAATCTTCAGGTCCGGTAAAAATGGTTTTATCAAGCTCTCTTATTATAATGATGGAAAAGTAATGATGGATGCGTATGAGCTCGATGAGGGCAAGATTCTCCGGATCACATCAAAAGAATTATTTCAATCATTCTGCGATAATGATAAATCCAGCGCTCCCTTAAACACAAGCTTTATTCCATGCAGGGAAGAAAATATTGATTCATCTGAAACTATGAGTCCAGGCACAACTCATGCAGCAACTGCCATTGCCGGACCAGAATACAAGGCGGGAATACTGAAAAAGATATTTCTTGGAACACTATACCGATCAAGCTGGACTGTTCCTGTCAATACCCCGTACCTGAACCTTGATTCTGCACACGGAGGGCTGATTCCTACAGGAAGAGGTGGCGGAAGACAAACACATTCTTTATCATTCGATGGAGCTGATGGTAAAGCTTACGTGTTCAGAAGCATTGATAAAGATCCAATCAAGGCATTGGATCCTGCCCTCCGGAAAACGCTGGTACTGGGATTAGCGCGACAGATCACAGCAACACAAAATCCCTATGGTGCTTTGCCGGTGTCATCCCTTCTTGCAAACACTTCAATATTTCATGTGCAGCCCCAGTTATTCCTGATGCCGGATGATATCAGTCTGGGTGCATTCAAAAATGAGTTTAGTGGAATGCTTGGAATGCTTGAGGAGAAACCAAAGAAAGGAAAGGGGGAGCTCCCGGCAACATTTGGTGCTGATAATATTGTTCGCAGCAATGATCTTTTCAAAAAACTTTATAAGAGTCATGATCATTCAGTAGATGCTCCGTCATTTGCATTTGCCCGCATCTTTGATATTTGGATCGGCGACTGGGGGCGCCATGAGGATAACTGGAAATGGGCTGGCTTCAAACAAAATGACAAGACTGTTTACTATCCAATCCCACGTGACAGGGATCACGCATTTTCTCACTGGAATGGCATACTCCCCTACCTTGCTTCCAGACACTGGGCACTACCGAACGCTGAAGATTTCGGTTATCATTTTCATGACCTATCATCTCTCACGTGGCCTTCCCGTCATCTTGACAGATTTCTCCTTACATCGCTTGATAAAGATGATTGGTTGTTACTGACAACGAAATTACAAGCCCTCATGCCGGATGTGGTTATTGACAGTGCCATTGCACAATTTCCTGCTCCTGTTATTCCACTTTCTGGTAAAACCATTGAAGCCAAATTAAAATCGCGGCGCAATGAATTAAAGGATGGAATAATGGAATATTACAGCCTTATTGCAAAGCATGTTGATGTAGTGGGATCAAACAAAGCAGAGTATTTCAATATTGCCCGAATGGAAAATGGTGAAGTTGAGGTTAGTATGTTTGATAAGGATAAAACTACAAATGGACTTTCCGGAGATACTCTTTATCACCGGATATTC
This sequence comes from Chitinophagales bacterium, assembly GCA_039920305.1. Taxonomy (GTDB): domain Bacteria; phylum Bacteroidota; class Bacteroidia; order Chitinophagales; family UBA10324; genus DASRAJ01. The sequence goes on along the minus strand of JBDSEA010000045.1, from coordinate 6,150 downwards.
AAGCCGGGTGATACCCGGGACATAAATATTTACGGACTGGATGGTGAAGACGTAATAATATTCACAGGAGCCCGCACAAAAAAAATAATGGTGAGGGTATTTGGTGGCAGAGGCCGGGATATTATTGATGCCTCAGCAGTTGCATCATCAAGCAGGCGATTTAACAGGATATATCATTATAAAAAGGAAAAGGATGATTCAATTGTTTCAAGTAAAGAAGTAATGCTTGTTAGCACTGATGATAGAAACCGAGTCGAATATAACAGGCAGGCATTCCAATATGATGTAAGCCTGCCGCTCCCCATTCTGGGATATTCACCAGAGGAAGGTTTTGTAGCCGGCTTTGGCTTTTCACATACATTCCATTATTTCGGTGAGGATGGCTATGGTGATAGGCTAAGTATCGGAGGAACACTCAGCACCCAGCAATTTTTCAGATTTAAAATAAGTAATGAATTACATCATGCAATTAATAAATGGGATTGGATCATAACAACAGAATTAAGTGAGCCTCATACCTTTCGGTATTTCTATGGGCTGGGAAATGAAACCATAAAAAACGATTCATTGCCACGATCATTTTATCTCACCACTTTTAACGGGTTTAGCGTCTCCTCAGGATTGCAAAGAATTTTATGGCGAAAGAGCAAATTCAGCACCATGCTCTTTTATGAAAAATACGACGAACCGGTAACTTTAAATAATATTCTTTCAGATCAAAATTCATTGTTTGGCACTCAGCCTCTCAATTTTACGGGGGTGATAGCAACCCTTGATATTGATTTTCGTGATAATCCTTATGCACCCAAAAGTGGGGTACGCTTATTTGCACGGGAGGTTTACTGTTATATCACCAATGTGGAAGAAGACTATACGAATAGTGAAATCTCACTTGAATTTTATCAGTCTACCCGTACACTTATTCCTATTACTTTGGGTATCAAAGGCGGAGCAACACATTCTACAGGTGAAGTACCGTTTTACAAGCTTAATACACTCGGGCGAACATCCCATCTTCGCGGTTATCTGGAAGATCGCTTTACAGGCAACTCCTCCGTTTACCTGCAAAATCAACTTACACTTGAGTTTGGGAGTTTTCAAACATTTGTAGCACCCATCACCATTGGGATTTTTGGATTTTATGACGTAGGACGGGTTTGGATTCCGGGGGAGGTTTCAAATCGCCTACATAGTGGCTATGGCGGAGGATTCTATTTTACCCCTTTATTTGAGATATTAACAACCCGCTTCTCTCTTGCATTCTCTGAAGAAGAAAAAAAAGGCTTATTTGAATTTGGTCTTGGCTTAAGATTATAGTTATGTATTTTTTCCTTGCTTATTCTTTGGTATGATGCTATCTCCATAAGAGAAGTTATATTTTTGTTCCCTGCATTTTAAAGAATTCAATGGTAAGAAATACGAAATAAAATTTTTATATGGCAACTATTTTAGTTATTGATGATGAGAAAAGCATTCGACGCACGTTGCGTGAGATCCTGGAATACGAAAGCTATAAAGTAGAAGAAGCGGCTGATGGAGTTGAAGGATTGAATTTAATTAAGGAAAAATCATTTGATGCCATTCTTCTGGATATTAAAATGCCTAAGATGGATGGTATGGAAGTGCTCGATAAGATCATGGAAATGAAAATTGATACCCCGGTTATTATGGTTTCAGGACATGGCACCATTGATACTGCTGTAGAAGCAGTTAAAAAAGGTGCATATGATTTTGTTGCTAAACCCATGGACCTGAATAGACTTCTCATTACTTTGCGCAATGCGCTGGAAAAAGCTACCCTGGTAACCGAGACTAAGGTACTCAAGCGTAAAGTATCGAGAACCCGTGAAATGCTTGGAGAATCACCCGGCATCACTAAGATCAAGGAGCGCATTGACAAAGTCGCACCCACTGATGCGCGGGTACTTATTACCGGTGACAATGGAACCGGCAAGGAACTGGTAGCCCGCTGGATGCATGAAAAAAGCCACCGTGCGGATGGCCCGTTTATCGAAGTGAATTGCGCAGCGATTCCCTCTGAGCTTATTGAAAGCGAATTATTCGGTCATGAAAAAGGCGCCTTCACTTCCGCAATCAAGCAGCGGATTGGGAAATTTGAATCAGCCACGAATGGTACGTTATTCATGGATGAAATTGGTGACATGAGCCTGAGTGCACAGGCAAAAGTATTACGCGCTTTGCAGGAAAACAAGATCACCCGTGTTGGAGCCGATAAGGATATTACCGTGGATGTGCGGGTTATTGCTGCAACAAATAAAGACCTGAGCAAAGAAATTGACAAAGGAAATTTCAGAATGGATTTATATCACCGCCTTAGTGTCATCATCATGCATGTGCCCACGCTCAATGAGCGTAAGGAAGATATTCCAATCCTTGCGGAAAGATTTGTTCAGGAAATTTGTGAGGAATATGGCATGCCCCGGAAAGTTATTACACCAAAGGCAATGGAAGAACTTATCAGCATCAACTGGACCGGAAATATTCGCGAGTTGCATAATGTAATGGAAAGGCTTGTAATCTTAAGCGATGCCAAGATCACCGAGCAGGAAGTGCTTGCTTATGGCGTTGCCAATGTTACCAAGGATCCTCTTGAAATGCTTTTTAACCGCTTCGAAAAGTTCGTGGATTTCCGGGATGATATGGAAAGAAAGTACATTGAATACAAACTGCGAATGAGTAACTGGAATGTTTCTAAAACGGCAGATGAGATTGATATGCAGCGCAGTCATCTTTATAGTAAAATGGAGAAATATGACTTAAAGCGCGAAGAGGTTTCAGGAAATTGAATTATTACATCTAACTTTAATAAACAAGGGTTTAAAAATCTTTCCTACCTTCTGGATTTTCAAATTTTCCCTCATAAGTAGGAACAGTTCCAAACACGTGATCCCATAGAGGTGAGGAAACCCCAAAGCCTTTTTCATCATCCATATAATGATGCAGGTGATGATAGCGCCACCATGACTTCATAAACTTGAAAGGAGGTGCCATGGCATGGATAGCATAATGCATTGATCCATAAATCAAATAACCGAAAACAAAACCAGGGAAAAATAAAAAGGCATTGTTATTCAGAGCGAAATGAAAAAGCGTGAAAACAACAGACGCCACGATCAGGCTGGGTACCGGAGGAAGAAATAAGCGATCCTTATCACGGGGATATTCATGATGTACACCATGGGCAGTATAAATAAGCTTCTGAACCCTGGGTTTTTCGGAATGAATATGAAAAACAAAACGGTGCATGATATATTCGAAAAATGTCCAGAAAAACATTCCGAACAGAAAATACCCAATAGCAAAATACCAAGAAATATGCAAAACGAAAAGACTATATGCCCCCATCGCAACAATAAGCGGAACATACATGCTGAAAATAACCTGCGGACTTGTTTTGGTGAACGCCTCAAGCTGTCGCGATTGAAAGAGCGTGGCCTGTCCTTTATTTTTAATTCTTAACTCCTGCATAGGTAAATGCGATTAAGCAAATATAACAGCTTTTGTTTTCGGTGGATACCATATAAATCAATTTTTTATTAACGAAAGAATTTGCTCATGAATTCTCATTACCTGTGGAATGAGTAATTGATCCCCTTCATTTATGATACTGAAATCTGATTTTTTTCTGTGGATGTCCGCCTTCGGTTGATACTTCATTATGGATATTACCTGCTGTGCACTTATATTATCACGCCTGATGATTCTACCGATCCGGAGTTCAGGTGTTGAAAAAACTGCAATGATCTTATCCAGATATTTATACGCACCGGATTCATAAATCAATGCGGCTTCCAGCAAGGTATATGGGAAATCTTTCATCCCTGCAATCCATTTTTCATATTTCAGGAAAGTGGAAGGATGAAGAATTGAATTAAGCTGCTGTAGCTTTTGAGCGTTCTCAAAAACAACTGCAGCCATTTTTTTGCGGTCGGGAGAGCCCTCAGTAAAAACTTCCTCCCCGAAAACTGCTCTTACTGCATGGATCACGTTCCGGTCATTGTGCAAAATTTTCTTTGCTTCGGCATCAGCGTAAAAAACCGGGATTCCCAGAGTTTCAAAGATCCGGCAAACGGTGGTTTTACCAGCACCAATGCCGCCGGTGATTCCTGCTTTTATCATTTATTTAATTGCAGGTTGCTGTACTGAGCGGGTGTATTCCATGGATATTCCTGAGCGTTCCATGATCACCTTTGTGTTGGTATCAATTTCAACTTCAACGGTCCCATTATCATTCACGCGGGTAATTTTTCCATGAATACCTGCAACCGTAATTACTTTATCACCTTTCTGCAGGTTATCAATAAAGGATTTCTGGTCTTTGGCCTTCTTTGCCTGTGGCCGGATCATAAAAAAGTACATGACAGCAAAGATGCCAACAAACAACAGTGGTGTTGACCACATGGAGCTGCCTGAGCTGCTACTTCCGGTGGATCCCATGAGTAATATAAACAGTGATTGCATTTGATAAAGGTTTTTGTTTAATTAATTTGGAAATACTACTCCTGATATTTTTAATATGGTTTGGTTGGGATATGTATTTGATATCACGGTAATTCCTTTACCGAACTGACCGGGACGACCCTGACTATTATATGCTACCTTAATTGCATCTGAGCTTCCGGGTTTAATAACTCCTTTAGGCCATGAAGGTGTGGTGCATCCGCATGATGCTTTTACTTCAGATATGATAAGCGGAGCTTCACCTGTATTGGTGAACCTGAAATCAAATTCAACCGTTGCTCCTTCACTGATTTTTCCAAAGTCATGATCCAGCGTTTCAAAAGTAAGCTCCGGCAACTTTTGAGCATTGTTTGGCTGAAGTGTGCCCGGGTTCTTTACAATGTCGCCGGAAAGAGTGTTCTGACCTGAAGATCCTGTTTCATTTTCCTCTCTCTCACAGGCAGAAAATATAAATAATAGAATGATGGGAAAAAGAAAAAAGGATTTTATCATTTCAGGTTCAGTAATGCAAAGTTAATCAGGAATTCATCAAGGTAAATCAACCCGTAATCCATCCGCTGGATTAATATCTCCTGAAAGTCCAGGCCGCCTTTCTTCAGTTCTTTTTACTGCCTGTTCATACCGCCATTCATCTATCTTTTTAAAATCTCCGCTGAGGAGAATGCCGGGCACTTTCCATCCATTAAAATTCTCAGGTCTCGTATAAACAGGGGGTGCAAGCAACTCATCCTGGAATGAATCGGAAAGCGCTGAGGATTCATCATTCAAAACTCCAGGAATCAACCTTCCCACCGCATCAATAAATACAGCAGCTGGCAGCTCGCCACCACTCAATACATAATTCCCGATTGAAATTTCCTTTGTAACAAAATGCTCCCGGACTCTTTCATCAATCCCTTTGTAATGGCCGCACAGTATGATGATGTTTTGAAGGAGTGAAAGCTTATTCGCCATTGCCTGTGCCAGCAATTCGCCATCCGGCGTCATGTAAATGACCTCGTCATAATTGCGCTGGCTCTTTAATTGCTTAATACAATTTGCTATCGGCTCTATCATCATTACCATTCCGGCACCACCGCCATACTGATAGTCATCAACTGTTTTATAATTATCCGTAGTGTAGTCACGCAGGTTGATCAGATTAATTTCAAGCAATTTTTTTTCACGGGCTCTTTTTAAGATTGAATGATCGATGGGACTTCGAAGCAATTCAGGAAGAACAGTGATGACATCAATCCGCACAAAATGAATTTAGGTAAGATAAATGTCTATCAATCCCTCAGGAAGCTTCAATAAAATTTCCTTTTTCCTTTTATCAATGCTGAGTACCACTTCTTCATTCCATGGAAATAAAATTTCCTTGCCATTCATGATGAATTGGCCAAGATCATGCTGTGGCAATTCAAAAAAATTATCAAGAACACCGAGATTGCCGGTGACAGCATCGTTAAGCTTAAATCCTATAAAATCTGCCGGTGACTGAAAGGCCTTCTTTTTCTTCAGTATCTTTTCATCTATAAAGATTTCTCTTCCCACCAGTTGATCAGCAGCGGTTTTATCTTTTACTTCTTCTAAATGAAACATCCCATGCCCTGACTCCCCCAGCTCCATCTCATCAATAAAATAAGGCAGTGACTTACTTTTTGATACAAGAAATATTATTTCCAG
>JBDSEA010000044.1:0-2941 GCA_039920305.1 Chitinophagales bacterium | reverse complement strand
ATTTCAGTTGCCCTTACCCTGGCAATTGGAAATTTTATAACTCAGAATAAACTGGGTTTTGTCCGGCACGCTCCATATGACGTTTATCTGGATGAGAGTAATGTATTTCAGCCAGACTTCATTTTTGTTTCAAATGAGAATGCTCGGGCAGACAAATGGATGGTTTTCATGGAGCGCCCGATTTAGTGATTGAAATTATTTCAACCGGAAGTGAAAAACATGACAGAGTTGTAAAAATGAATATTTATGAGCGCAGCGGGGTAATAGAGTACTGGATCATAATCCCGAAACAAAAGAATGTTCCGGCTTTGAATCAGTAAATGGAAAATTTTTACCGCTTCCGATAGCTTTAAGTCAGATTGAATTAAAGCTTCTTCATGCAACTTTTCATTTTTGAAAAAGAGATAAATGCCTGAGCGGCATTTTTTTATCACCCGAAATCATCGTACCTACGCGCCCCGAAATTCCTTATTTAATGCTATATTTATTATTCCAACTTAAAAACTTAAGGGCATGAATCTAATTGATACCACTTTTTCTTTAAGACCAAAATATTTACTTGCCATTTCCGCAGCGTTGGGTCTCATGATGACCATTTCTGCTTCAGCACAGAGTGTTACAATTCCCTCTGCAAACACCAATGATTCAAGCTCACGCCTTCCGCTTGGATGCTTTTATGGATATGAGCGGACAGCAGCATTATATCTTAATTCTGAAATAGGATTGAGCGGGTATGTAACTCAGGTAGGGTTTTATGTCAATGAATTGAATTCGCCAGCCATCAATACCCCGGTGGTAATTAAAATGAAGTCTACAAGCAATACCTCATTATCCTCCGTTACTTATGATGCTGAATCATCCGGAGCCATAGTGGTATGGTCCGGAAATATTACAGATGCGATGCTGAGCGTGGATAGCTGGATCACCTTTAATGTAATTACCCCTTTTAATGTCGGATCAAGTAACCTGGAAGTAATTGTAGAAACAAACTTCGGAAGCTTTGGCGGAGAAAACTGGAATGCAAAGCAGTTCAGGCAATCAGATGCAAATGCGAACCTTTGTGAATACTGGCAGGAAGATGATACGCTTCCCACGGAATTTGGTGAGCTCACCACCATGCGGCCGAACATTCAGCTAACCCTTGCACCGGAATGTTCCGGCATGCCTGTCCCCGGCAATACCATGTCCGATGTGAATCCTGTCTGTACAGGCGCCCCATTTACACTTTCATTGCAAAATATTGTTGCGGAACCGGGCTTGACTTACCAATGGCAGTCATCACCGGACGGATCCACCTGGACAAATATTTCAGGAGCAACGAACGCCACGTACAGTACAACAGAAACCGCTACGACCTATTATCAAAGCATTGTTACCTGCACCAACGGTGGCTTAACCGCTACTTCGTCGTCATTGCAGGTAGCATTGGAGGCATTTTACCATTGTTACTGCGCTTCCAATGCTGTAACATCTGAAGATACCAAGATTGATTCAGTAAATTTTGGTGACATCAATACAGGTACTGATCCATTTCTATGTGAGACCTACACTGATTACACGGCCTTCTCTACTTCATTAACACCAGGTCAGCCCAATACCATCCATATTTCAAATGGCTCCTGTACGGGCGAGGCATATGAAGCCTTTGCAGCTGTGTACATTGATTATAATCACAATGCTGCGTTTACGGATGCAAGTGAGCTGGCATTTACCTACGGACCCATTTTCACTCTGAATGGTATCCCTGATCAAGTTTTTTTTGTCCCGCTTACTGCCCTTTCAGGAACCACGGGAATGCGGATTGTACTCCAAGAGAGTGATGCAGTGCCTTCCTCCTGCAGCACTTACACCCGCGGTGAAACGGAAGATTATCTTGTAAATATTGATGCACTCTCGCCTTGCTCCGGAGCGCCGCCGGTAGATTCTACTCTGTCAACGTTGTATTCTGTATGTCCTTATGAGGATTTCACTCTTTCCTTAAAGACTTACCCGGACGGAACCGGTATTTCCTATGCATGGCAGCAATCTACCGATGGTATAAATTTTAGTCCAGTACCCGGTATAGCAACCACGCCTATTTATGTGGACACCGGCCAGGTGATTGCGCATTACTACCGGTGTAAGATTACCTGCAGCGGCGGCTCATTTAGTTATTCAATTTCCATTCTTGTAACGATGAAGCCTTTTTATGAATGCTATTGCCCCTCCTATGCCACCAACGTGCAGAATGATACGAAGATTGATACCGTTAAATTCGGAACTCTGAATACCGGCTCAGCTCCCGATCATTGCGAGTCTTATACTGATTACACCAGCATCATAACTGATCTTTCAGAAGGAATACCTACCACCATTCACATAGTAAATGGTTCATGCGACCAGCAGTTTTATGAAGCCATGGTTGCAGTGTACATTGATTATAACCAGGATACCTCATATGATGATCCGGGTGAGCTTGTTTACTCTTATGGCCCCACCGCAGGGTTAAACACCATACCTGATGGCATCATTACGGTGCCGGCAACTGCTACAGACGGGTTAACCGGGATGCGCATCATTATCCAGGAAGGCGATACAGTTCCCGGTTCTTGCGGACTTTATCTTGATGGTGAAACCGAAGATTACGTAGTGAACATCACATCTGGTGTTTGCATTGATCCGCCAACACCCGGTACTGCCACCGCAACCATCAGCAGTATATGCTCCGGTGCCCTGCCTGTCACTTTCTCCGTATCGCTTACAGGCTATTCCAGCGGTTCGGGCCAAACCTATCAGTGGCAATCTTCCGCGGATGGAGTTAACTTTACTGATATTCCGGGTCAAACGTCAACTAACGCAACTGAAACCATCAACAGTGGTGGTGCTACCACCTATTATCGCGTTCAGGTTCATTGCGGCTATTCTACTTTGCCTTCTGCCGCAGCCGTGGTAACAGTGAATC
>JBDSEA010000043.1:0-6739 GCA_039920305.1 Chitinophagales bacterium | reverse complement strand
CTATATATCCCTTGTTGCCGATGCTGAAACTTACGGCACCAAAGCGAGGTGTGGGTTCCGGCACATTGACAGAATCATATCCGAGATCGGCTTTCTGCACCCACGTGTCTTGTGCGCGGCTGGTAGTTAAACCGGAAACAAATAAAATTGGGATAATAAATTTGATTGTATTTAACGATAAGAAGCCCCGAGAAAAACCGGGCAGGTGGGACAAGCGGAATCTCACTATTTTCTTAAGTTGAATAGAAGTGTTCAACCCTGATATAAAACGTGATTTCACATTGCATCTGTTACTATTGGAGTTCACCATCCTGGTTAGTTTTTGATTAGTACTTTAATTTCAATTCGACAACAAAGCCGCCTTGCGCTTTGAAAATAGCAAATCAGCTCTTTTCGTAATTACTTCTGATAACTAATCTGACTGGAATACACCTGATCGTTAATAATCACTTTGACCAGGTACATTCCTTCTGTGGTTGCTTCATCCAGTTGAATTTCTTTTTGCAACATTCCATTCAGTAATTGAACTTGTTGTGAATATACTTTTTTCCCAAGCAAGTTCAATACTTCCACTGTTACTTCAGCATTCAATCCATTGTTCAATTTTAAATAAGTGATGATTGCACCATTTGAGGGATTTGGAAAAACAGAGAGAGCAGATTCATCATGATTGATCAAAGGAATTCCCACGCCGAAATCAAGGGTATATTCCCAGAAATCTTTGTAATAATCGGGATATACTTCCCCCGTTCCCAGATATCCTTTGCTGCCGATGCTGAAACCAATAGCGCTGCGGCGAACAGTTCCCCCGAAATCCATTTGTTGCATCCATGTGTTCGCATCCGGATCGTATTTCCAGAAATCTTTGTAGTAAGTAGGGTAATTAGATCCTGTTCCCAGATATCCCTTGCTGGCGATGCTAAAACCAACGGCTAAAGCACGGGCAGTCCCCCCGAAATCCGCTTTCTGCGTCCAGCTGTTAGCATTCGGGTCGTATTCCCAGAAATCTTTATAGTAATGATATGTATTATCATAATAAACTCCCGTTCCCAGATATCCTTTGCTACCGATGCCGAAACCAACAGCACCATTACATGCAGTTCCCCCAAAATCTGCTTTCTGCGTCCAGGTGTTTGTATCCGGATCGTATTCCCAAAAATCTTTCTTGTAGTTATTATTTTTAGATCCCGTTCCCACATACCCTTTGCTGCCGATGCTGAAACCAACAGCAAGGTAACGGCCAGTTCCCCCGAAATCCGCTTTCTGCATCCAGGAGTTCGCATCCGGATCGTATTCCCAGAAGTCTTTGTAGTAGTCACCGTTGCCATCATCTCCCGTTCCCAGATATCCTTTGCTGCTGATGCTGAAACCAACGGCACCGGTACGGGGAGTACCCCCGAAATCCGCTTTCTGGGTCCAGGTATCTGCATCCGGATCGTATTCCCAGAAATCTTTTTTGTAGTGACCCCAGTTGTCATATCCCGTTCCCAAATATCCTTTGCTGCCAATACTGAAACCAACCGCACTTAAGCGAGCCGTTCCCCCGAAATCCGCTTTCTGTGTCCAGGTATTTTGGGTGTAGCCGGTGGTTAGGTCAACTGCAAATAAAATTGCGAAAAGAAATGTGATGGTTTTGCCCGCTATGCAGGAAAAAAAAGACCTTGTGGTTTGCTTGATTTTTATTTTCATAATAGTCTAATGATTTACTCTTTCACAAACTTAATTTTGGGGAGATTCTTTATTAATTTCTTAATACTATTGAAAAGATCCTGGTTCACCAATAAGCTTGTTAGCAACAGAAAAGAAGTTTTAGATCGTTAAGAAAATCTGCGAGCCAGGCATAATGCCCAGGCTCGCAGAAAGAAAATTTTATTTCATCACACTCAATCGAATTGTTTTACTCTCATTCGCTGTTTCCATTTTCAAAAAATAAATTCCTGAACGATCATCATTCGCATACCATTGCACTTGATGAACGCCTTCAGTCATTGACACATCAGCAAGTGTTGTCACCAACCTTCCCGTCACATCATAGATTTTCAGTGAAACATTTTGTGATTGGGAAAGAGAGAAAGAAATAGTTGTAAATTCAGAAAAAGGATTCGGATAGTTTTTCAATTCGCTCACTGCAGATGTTTCATTTGAAGAAGAAATTTTTTCACCGTCTGGTGCAAGTTTCACCAGCCATGAGTCACCGTTGCCATGCTGATAGGTTACGTCTCCATCGCTTGAGCGGGTATAGCATGCTAAGAGATAACCGCCGTCATCCGTTTCCGCCAGGCCATCAACCATATCCAGATCACTGCCGCCAAAAGTTGTTTTCCAAACTTCATTTCCGTCAGCATCAATTTTTATCACCATCGCATTCCATGTGCTGTCAACAGTAAAATCAGAAGCATCGGCACCCACAAGGATGTAACCACCATCTTCATCAGCATAAGCGCTATACAATCCCTGCATTCGAGTGTCTGATCCGTAGCAGCGCTGTGAAATCAACGCTCCGGTTTCCGCGCTGATTATGGGCACCCATGCATCGGCAACATTGGTGAGGCCGCTCACATCTCCATCATTTGAGTTCGTTGTTCCTACATTCATCAGGTTGCCATCCGGTGTAGCAAGGAGTGACTGAAGAAGGCAATAATCATTAGCGCTACCACCATGGCAAGCAGTCCATACAACATCTCCGTTCGGTTTAAACTTGGCCAGAAAATGATCAAAAAATCCCGGAGCACTGTGGTTTTGGGTTGCATCACCGTCGAAGGAATAGGTCACCCCGCTCACATAAATTTTATTGTCAATGGTTATCATGGATGAGAATTGTTCGAAGTCGCTTCCGCCTATACATTTCACCCAGCCAATATTTCCATTCTTATTGACCCTGATCACCCATCCGTCACCGTTACCTTGATTACCTGCGCCCACAAGATCTCCATCAGTTGATCTCGTCCATCCTGTTAGATAGAATTCTTTGTTATCTCCTTCTGCAATTCCCATAAACTCATCATGAGCACTGCCACCGTAACAATGTTGTGAAAGAATGTTTCCATTTGCATTGAGCAGTACCAACCATCCATCAAATCCCCCGTGATTGCCATGCACGTCGCCACTTTTAGAAGCAGTATAGCCCGCAGCTACTAAATTGCCGTTCGCCATTTCGATTACCTGATTGAAGCCATCCTTCTTTTTCCCGCCATAAGTCTTTGACCACAGAATATTTCCTGCTTCATCCGTCTTAATCATGTAAGCATCATCATGCCCTTGATTGGAACTGAAGTCACCGTCACCGGAAGCGGTGTTGCCATACTGAAGGTAGTTGCCGTCGTGCAGCTTAAGAATGTAGCCGTAGTATTCATCACCACTGCCACCGTAAGTTTTCTGCCATTCGATAGAAGGTGCTTGTGCATTTGCAAATTGTCCGAAGGACTCCATTAGGAGAACAAAACAACTGAGTGCAATGATCAAATTGCAGTTGAGTAAAAGAGTTTTCTTTTTCATTTTGCTTTTGTTTTTGGTTTAAGAAAAATTTGATGAGGCAAAGGTGCTGCTCACACAAAGTCATTTCAACTGTATAAACGTTCAGGTAATTAAGGTGAATTCAGGTTTATTGAATTAACACCTGTACATTTATACAGGTAGTAAGTGTAACTTGGAAAAGTATTTTTGCCTCGTAAAATCTTTAATTGAAAATTTTCTTCCTTTTAAAAAAATATTTTGACGAAACCATTAGGTTATTCACTTTGGCTTGGCTTATTCAATCCGCTCTGCTGATTTCTGCTTCAAAAGCGCAAACAATTACTGACGGCACCATTCAGTTCAATCATTTTAGTGCTGAACACGGCTTATCTCAAACTAATTTTCGAGACATCATTCAGGATAAGAAAGGATATATGTGGTTTGGCCTGTGGAATGGTCTGATAAAATTTGACGGTTACACCTTCACAACATTTCAATTTGATCCGGATAATAAAAATTCCCCTCCAGTAAACGCAATAAGTAGTTTGTGCATTGATGATGACGGTAATATCTGGATGATTGGATACAGCTACGGATTAATAGAATACAATGCGCGGACAGAAAAATTTATAGGTTATCAGCATGACGAAAAAGATAAGTACTCTATTTCCTCAAATGAAATCAACTCCATTGTGGTTGATCATGATGGCTCAATATGGATCGGAACCAATGATGCCGGTTTGTGCAAGTATGATGCATCACTGAATCGCTTTATCAATTACACGAAGGATCACCTGTTACCCGATTCATTGTGCAGCAAAACAATTTTCTCACTAATGATTGCACGGAACGGTTTGCTATGGATCGGTACCTCCAATGGAGTAAACGTGTTTGATAAGGCGCATAAAAAATTAATTGCTTACAAGCCGTCTGGCAAAAACAATTTTGCACAAACCTGCAATTACAGTTGTCTCTTCGAAGATCACTCCGGAAAAATCTGGATTGGTTATAACGGAGGAGGAGCTGCGTGTTTGAATCTTTCAACAGGAGTAGTTAAGAGCTACAGACATGACGATAAAAATCCGCGTTCTCTGAGAGTCGATATTGTGAATTCCATTCGGGAGGACCATAACGGTACCATTTGGATAGCCACCTATGAAGGACTATGCGCCTTTGACCCGGTGACAGATGACTTCACTGTTTTTTCAAATTCAATTAACGATGAGTACTCACTAACATCGAGCAGCGTAATAGATGTTTATGAAGATCGCGGTGGAGTTCTCTGGATCGCCACAAATGGCGGCGGATTAAACACGCTGAATCTCTATGATAAAAAATTTCAGGTCTACCAGAAAGGCTATCTTAAAGATTACAACTCTCACTATCCCCTCCAATTGTATAAGGACCATACGGGAAAAATTTGGGTCACTGCATTCGGAGAAGGGTTGCTGTGCTTTGACCCGGCAATTGGTAAATTCAAAAATTATCATTTCGATCCGGCAAAAAGCAAAGGGCACTTCTTTGCTGCATGCTATTGTCTATTGGAAGATTCAAATGGCCTCTTGTGGACGGGAAGCACTGCTGAAGGGCTCAACTCGCTTGATCCCCAAACAGGATTGTTTACTACGTGGCATTCAACGAGCGACAATGCAGATTCAGTTGCATACAATCAGATCAATTGCATGGCAAAAGATCAGATGAACCGACTTTGGCTTGGCACAAGCTCGGGATTGAAATGCTTTGATCTGAACACCAAAAGATATTCCGCTTTTGCAAAACTTTATAGCGATACCAACCAACTTAGTTCCGATGGAATTCAGGATTTGTATTGCGATGCTGAGGGCTTTCTTTGGATTGGCGGAACATCAGGAGGATTAACTTTATTCAACACCCGAAACGACGAAATAAAAATTTTTAAACACGATGAAAAAAAATCATACTCCCTCAGCAGCAACGCTGTTAATTGCTTTTATGATGATGAGAAAGGAAAAGTTTGGATTGGAACTGAGGGTGGAGGATTAAATGAGTTCGACAAGAAGAGCGAGGAGTTCACAGTATTCACCATGAAAACAGGGATGCCCGAAAATACGGTGAATGGAATTCTCGCCGATGATCATGGAAACTTATGGCTGAGCGGTAACAGGGGACTATGCAAATTCACTCCGCCATCTTTTGCAAATGCAAAAGCGACATGCCGTAACTACAATATGAGTGATGGTTTGCCCGGTGATGAATACTATTACAATGCTTGCGCAAGAGGCGATGATGGCACGTTATATTTTGGAAGCAATGCCGGAGTTGTTTGCTTCAAACCCGAGGAACTAAAAGACAATCCTTTTATTCCGGCTATAGTGATTACCGGTTTCAGTGTTTTTAATAAATTAGTTACACCCAACGACTCAAGTGGTATCCTGAAAATTACCGCAGATGAAACAAAAGAGATCACGCTCGCCTACAGTCAAAATGTTTTCTCATTCACCTTCGCTGCATTGAGTTACATCAATCCTGAAAAAAATAAGTACGCATACCGGCTCGAAGGATTTGACAAGGATTGGATTTACACTGACGCTTCAATACGTTTTGCGAACTACACCAACCTTGATGCAGGCACTTACATTTTTAAAGTGAAAGGAAGCAACAATGATGGAGTGTGGAATGAAACACCTGCAGAAATGAAGCTCATCATTCTTCCTCCTTATTGGCAAACTTGGTGGTTCAAATTGCTGTGTGCCATCACCGGAGGTTTGATCGTGTACGCAATCATTTATTCGCGTATGCAAAAGATGCGCGACATACGCCGCATCAGAAATAAAATTGCAAGCGATCTGCACGATGATCTCGGTGCTACACTCAGCAGCATTTCTATCCTGAGTGAAATAGTGAAGCAGCAGAACAAAGAAATCTCTCCGCAGTCATCATCCATGCTCGAAACAATTGGCAGCAGCGCGCGCAACATGATTGACTCTGTGAACGACATGGTATGGACCATCAATCCGAAGAATGACAACTTCGAAAATATCCTCACACGCATGCATGACTTCGCATTGCAGATTCTCGAACCAAAAGATATAACTCTCAAATTCGATGCTGATAAAAATCTCCACTCGATGAAAATGCACATGGAAAAAAGAAAAAATTTTTATCTGATTTTTAAAGAAGCCATCAACAACATCGCAAAGTATTCGCAGGCAACGCAGGCACAGGTCCAAGTGGTGAATGAAAACAATTTCATGCGCATGCTCATTCGTGACGACGGAAAAGGATTCGATCTGCGGCAACAACAGTC
>JBDSEA010000042.1:0-4845 GCA_039920305.1 Chitinophagales bacterium | reverse complement strand
TGCGTGCAGCAAAGCTTGCATCGCTTACCGAGATACCTGCATTCATCCGCTCTGCTGATGATGAGCAGATGCTGGAGATGGCATTGATAGAAAATACACACCGGGAAGACCTTAATGCGATGGAGGTTGCTATCAACTACAGGCGCTTGATTGATGAGTGTGATCTGCGCCAGGAAGATTTAGCTGAAAAGGTTGGAAAAGATCGTACAACAGTAACCAATTATTTACGGCTGCTGAAACTGCCCCCGGAATTACAGCAGGCTCTTAAATCAAAAACTATTTCAATGGCTCATGCCCGTGCATTGACTGGCATTGATGATCCTGTTGTGCAGTTGCAGATGTATAAAGAAATTTCAGGCAGGGACTTATCAGTAAGGCAAACGGAAGATTTAGCACGTGAATACACGGGCGGAAACAGGCGAACCGAAAAAAAATCTGCAACCTTGCCACAAGCTTACCAGCGAATGCAGGATAAAATTGCTTCTCATCTCTCCACGAAAGTTTTTATAAAACGAAAGCGCCTGGGCAAGGGCGATATTGTTATTCAGTTTTACTCTGATAGTGATCTGGAGCGGCTGTGTGAATTGTTGGGTGGATGAGGTGAACATGAAAGCGAATGAAGGCTTCAACATACAACAGACTGGGCTTGGCGAAGTACGGCATTCTGTGTTCCTTCAAGCCTGGCTAATCGTTGTTAAGCAGGTGATGGTTCTGTACAAATGTTTTTCCTTTGAAATGGAGGGTTGGCATCGCTAATTTTCTTTTAATTCAAATAAAGATGGACTTCTTTTAAAATTCTCATTTATAATATATCTACTTCCACCGCCAAATCCTTTTAACAAAAACTCCTTTTCAGTCAATTGGTTTACAATCCGTCTGATTTTTCTTTTAAAATCATTGTACGCTTTCACATCACCAACTGTTTGGTATTTTCTGTAAAAAAGAAAGTCTCCAACCTGTGATGCGCTTACATCTTTTATTACTTTTCCAAAGTTGTTGAAATGAAAAATTACATTTAGCACGTCTTTAATTTCAGGTTTAAGATTATCATAATCACCTCCGAAAATAGCCCTGAGTTCCTCAATGAATTCAAATCTCACAAGTGTACGGTCTACAAGAAAGATTGGATAAAGTTGGGGACTATAAGAATGGCGGAAGATTAATCCCCATGCTTCCAAATCGGTAATAACTGCGTAATGATTATTATCGGGAGTTAATGCTATAGTATAACGTTCTATTTTATTTAATCTTTCAGATTTGTAGAAATATGCCAAAGCAGTTAATTGTTCTTCATTCAAATCTCTTCCATTTGTTTTACGATAAATATATCCTTCAAAACTTTTAAGCAACCACTCCAGCTCATTATCTAAAACTTTTCCTTTTGGAATAAATAAACCAACATCCTGCTCAGCATATAAAATATAATATGAAAGGTCAATTTGATTTTCAAGAGCCAAGTTTGTGAGCGAAGACATTCCCCATCCTTTACCCTCCCAGCGGTCAAATGTTTTCAGTACATCTGCGAGACGTGGATTATGCGCTTTTGGTATTGGAATTATTCGCCTTACAGGAATTTCATTGTTAATATGTATTAGCTGTTCTTGCCGGAACTTTCCGGGATTACGAATTTCAATTTGGTTAGAAGGATGAATAGTAATATTCACAAACTTATTGATGCTGTAATCACGATGTGCAAGTGCGTTGTTTACAGTTTCACGAATTAACCGTTCAGGATATTCAAAAGTTGTAGTTCCACCTCTTTCAGAACTTATACCAGTTTCAATGTTCGCAAATACAAATCCAATACTACTTTCAAGCAATGGAATGATATTGTCTTTGAATATTTTTTTATTTCCAGCAACCTGAACAGGACTTGTTACAAATCCATCAACCTGACAACGGCTTTCAATAAAATCGTAAATATTCTTTCCGCAAACAAGCATACCAAGTAATGTAGGATAGCCATTTACAACAAATCTTTTTCGTTCTAAAAAAGCATGTGCTGAAGGAATATCGGGTTTCAGCGTTTCCACTTTCATTCCCTGATTAAGGCGCTGAATAAAATCATTCAGTTTATCAATATCCAAATCACCAAGCGTAGAATTTTCAACATTGCGTAATTCTCGAGCCAATTCAAGCTCGACTCTTATTTCTTTTTGTTTTTCAATATCTGCTTTTTTAATCTTATGGTCGCCAGTCAGTTTTCTTTCATAAGCTTCTCCATTAAACAACACATACTTTTTATCTTCAGATAGCTTCTCAACATAAACAATACAAACTCGTCCATTCAAAAAGTCACGAAGCTCAAAAAGATCGGGACGAATAAATTCCGAAAGTTCAATTAACTGTCCGCTGTCGGTTGTAAATTGTTTGGGAAGCTCTTTCAACTTGTTCTCATTATTTTCATTGAAGCCCTGAAACTGATAAGCAGTTTTTGTTGAATTCTCTTTTACCCCAATGATTACTATTCCGCCTTGTGTATTTAGAAATGCACATACGGATTTGTACAATTCTTTCCACTCATCCCCTCCGGATAGGTCTTTCAATTCTATTTTATCAGTTTCAAGTGGCTTGAAGGTACCCGTGATTAGGCAGTCTTCAAGGTGCTTGAGGATGCTGTCAGTAATTTTCATCTGCTTTTCTTATGCTTTGAAATATATTTCACTTTCTCTTCTGCCACCTGCAATGCTTTTAAAGCCACTTTTTCATCTTCCAATTCATTAACAAGCTTGTCAGAAAGCCATGCTATTAGTAAATCGTTTTCCTTCACCTTAAAATAGCTTGCAAGTTTTACAACCTGTTCCCGTGTTGGCTTACGATGTCCACGTTCAATTTTGCTGAGTAGCGCCTGGTCAATGTCAAGAAAGGCGGCAACTGTGCGTAGGGGTAATTCATTCTCTTCTCTTAGCTTTTTTACTGTGTCGCCTAAACTGTCCATTTTGAACGATAATATTTTGACATAATTTGTCAAAAATAGTGGTTGCTGTCTTGATGAGCAAAGTTTTTTATTATTGAAGTTTTCAACAATCTGTACATAAATATTCGTCCGATGGGGTGCTATGGGCAGTGCGGTAGGAATTTTAGCTCTTTTACAAGGTTAGCTATTTTGTCGTGGCAATGTGTGCCTTGCAAATGTGCTAAAAATAGCGTGGGGCACGGTCGGCAAAGTCTTACGATCTGTCAACTGGTACGCTGTGTCCAAACAGGGTGATATACACCAGGAATCTTAAGTCAGAAACATAATTACGGAATTAGATTTTCATTCCTCCACCAGCTCAAACTGCATCTCAGATAATCTGCGGTAAAGCCCGCCCGATTGATTCATCAGCTCATCATGGGTTCCGCTTTCAGTAATAATACCCTTATCCAGAACCACAATCTTATCTGCGCTGCGGATGGTGCTGAGGCGGTGTGCGATCACAAAGGAGGTTCTGTTTCTCATCAGGTTCACCAGGGCTTCCTGAACGAGCTGCTCACTCTCGCTGTCCAGCGAGCTTGTTGCTTCATCCAGGATTAATATGGCGGGATCTTTCAGTATCGCGCGCGCAATCGCGATACGCTGCCGCTGTCCGCCGCTGAGCTTGATGCCCCGCTCCCCAACAATCGTTTCATACTGTTCGGGAAAACGGTCAATGAATTCTTCTGCATTTGCTTTCCTTGCTGCGTCCCTGATTTCTTCGTCGCTTGCATCTTGTTTTCCGTAAGCAATATTTTCAGAAATGGTTCCTCCAAAAAGGATGATATCCTGTGGCACAAATGCAATTTGCATTCGCAACTGCGTAAGCGGAAAGGTGAGTGCAGGGCGGTCATCAAAATAAATGGTGCCGGCATCCGGCTCATAGAACCGGAGCAGTAAGGAGGCGATGGTGCTTTTCCCGGCACCGCTGGGCCCCACCAGTGCAATTTGCTCACCGTGATCAGCAGAAAGCGAGACATCTTTAAGGACTGCAACATCTTTACGTGAGGGATAACTGAATGCTACTTTTTCGAAGCGGACATTTCCTGCAAGCCTGTAGGCAGCATCAGGCTTATTGCTACCAGCTTCAATCGCCTCACCTACACTTCTCAGGATATCGCGGATGCTATGGGTTGCACCCAGTGTTTTTTGGAGCTGGCTGAACATATCCGCAAAGCCGGCAAAAGTTCCTCCCACGAACATAGAGAAGATAACGAACATGGTGAGCAGCCCGGTGGTAAGCTCGCCCTGCTGAATCATGCCGGCGCCGTACCACATCACAAAAGCAATGGTACCGAATACGCTGAAGATCATGAAAGAGATAAACATTCCCCTGTAACGGGCATTGCGGATGGCCGTATTCACGACGGAAAAAATACTCCTGGTATAACGCGCTACCTCATAGAACTCACCCGTGAATGCTTTTACTATTGCTATGCCTGAAAAAGTTTCCTGCACAATGGTGCCGCTCTCCGCCAGCTGATCCTGTGCTTTTTTTGACATTTTTCTTATACGAACACCGAACACCACTGCCAGCACTGCGATCACCGGAACCACCGAAAGCATTACCAGAGCAAGCTTTGTGCTGATGAGAAAAATGAAAATCAAACCAATGAGCAAGGTGAAAATCCCACGCAAAAATTCTGCAAGCGTAAAGGAAACCGCATCCTGAATCTGGGAGAGATCTGATGAAATGCGGTTGCTAAGCTCCCCCACCCTTTTTTCAGTAAAATAACTCATCGGCATGCTGAGCAGTTTTTTGTACACGTCGCGGCGCATGCCTGCCAATGCCTTTTCACCGACTTCAGTAAGAAGATAAACCCTCGCAAAAGAAAAAACGGTTTGAATCCCGAGCTGAAGAAAGATAAGCATGATGAGCGTGTTTAAGC
>JBDSEA010000041.1:0-6159 GCA_039920305.1 Chitinophagales bacterium | reverse complement strand
GATTCGACTATCTATGATCAGGTGCATGCTTAAAAACTTTTGAAAGCAAAATTTAAACAGCTTCTAAAGCAGATTGGAATTAATTGAAACGAAAATTTAGTGTTTCGAGAGACTCAACCTGCTCGTGCTAATGATACCCTTAGCCTGGCAAAGTGTTGTTTAATCACTAAACAAATTTCGGATTGAATTACAAATAGCTGCTGTGCTCTTACTACTTACTGAATTAAATCTTAGTCAAATTTTCTTAAAAAGCTGTTAAAGAATAGGCGGGTAAGTTTGTCACCCTTACTTTTGAGAAAAACTTTTAAACTAATGAAAAAACTATTCAGCACCATGGCGATTGTTGTTGCACTTTCAATCACAGCAATGGCGCAAAATGATCAACAGCCTAATGCAAATACAAAGGTTGCCGCACCTGTTCAGCAGGTTTCTCCCGCCAATGGAACATCGGCTGACAATCCTAATGCAGGTGAGTTTGCATTTTCTGAAGAAACTCATGACTTCAACAAAATTCCAAAAGGAACACCGGTTAATTATGATTTCAGCTTTTCCAATACCGGTAAAGAGCCGATCGTGATCAGCAACGTTCAGGCATCATGCGGCTGTACAACGCCCAAGTGGCCTAAGGAACCCATACTTCCCGGGAAATCTGCAATAATCAATGTACAATACAATGCAGCGAATCCGGGTGGATTCAACAAGAGCATCACCATTACTTCCAATGCAAAAACACCGAGCAAGGTGATTTACATTAAGGGAACAGTAGAAGCGCAAAGTGAGCAGACCACGCCGGATAAGCCTGCGAATATGCTTACAACACCGAATAACAATTAAGGTTAGTAAATGCCGGAACCGCTTCGATAGCTTTTATCGGAGCGGTTTTGTTTTTAGCAAAACCCTTGGTTCTTCATCAGCGCCCGCCCCGGCTGAGGAAGCAGAAAAAAAGAGGCGGCCTGTTTGCTTTTTCGGGGGTGGTTCACCTTTAAATATAATTGAAAAAGTGGGTTTGATTTGAGACTTTCCCGTTAAATACAGGAGGCATCACCGTTTTAATTTCATTCACCACTCAGGCCTGCGCTTTACTCTTTGCCTGCAACTTCTCCCTGATCTCCATCAGCTTCATGAGTGCCTCAATGGGAGTTAATGAGTTGGGATCGAATTGCGAAAGCCACTCCCTTATTTTTTTTACTTCAGGATCCTCTGCATTAAAAATGCTGAGCTGGACTTCGCGTGCATGAAGTCTTTTCATCCTGCTTATTCCGGATGAATTAGTTTGAGTGCCATCCCTCGAAATAGTTTTTTGTTCCATTTCGGTAAGTATTTCATTAGCCCGCTGAATCACCGCATTCGGAATTCCCGCCATCCTTGCTACGTGAATGCCAAAGCTGTGCTCGCTGCCGCCCTCCTGCAGCTTGCGAAGGAAAATCACCTTGTTTGCCATTTCCTTCACACTCACATTATAGTTTTTGATGCGGCCAAAATTTGTATGCAGCTCATTCAGCTCATGATAGTGGGTAGCGAAAAGTGTTTTGGGCTTTCCTTTCGGATGATTATGAAGAAATTCTGCGATTGCCCATGCGATCGATATCCCATCATAGGTGCTGGTTCCCCGGCCGATCTCATCGAGCACGATCAGGCTGCGGTCAGATATATTATTAAGTATGGATGCAGTTTCAGTCATTTCCACCATGAAGGTTGACTCACCTGCAGCGAGGTTATCACTCGCCCCCACCCGGGTGAAAATCTTATCCACAATCCCGATTTTCGCCGATGCTGCCGGCACAAAGCTCCCGATCTGTGCCATTAGTACAATTAATGCATTCTGCCTGATGAAGGCGCTCTTACCTGCCATGTTTGGCCCGGTAATAATCAGAATCTGCTGAGAAACCTCATCCAGCAGGCAGTCATTTGGAACATAGGTCTCATCCTGCTGAAGCTGCTGCTCAATTACAGGGTGCCTGCCATCTTGTATGTCAAGAGAGTATCCATCATGCAATTGGGGCCGGGTATAATGGTGCTTCAGAGCAAGACGGGAAAAGGAAAGCAGAACATCGAGGCGGCCAATCACCTGCGCGTTGATTTGAATCTGAGGAACAAATTCTTTCAGCGATTCAACAAGCAACTCAAACAGCCTGATCTCAAGACTGAGAATCTTTTCTTCAGCACCAAGTATTTTTTCTTCATACTCTTTAAGTTCCGGTGTAATAAAGCGCTCAGCATTGGAAAGGGTTTGCTTCCGAATCCATTCGACCGGAACTTTATGCCTGTGTGAGTTCGTGACTTCAAGGTAATAGCCAAAAATGCTGTTGAAAGAAATTTTTAAAGTGGATATGCCAGTTCGCTCCTGCTCGGCTCTCTGTATGCTGATAAGATAATCTTTCCCCGAATGTGCGATGGCTCTCAGCTCATCCAGCTCAGGCGAAACATCATGCTGAATGATGTTTCCCTTGCTCGTTACCGGTGGTGCATCATCACGAATTTCCTTCCCGATGCGCTCACGGATGAGGTGGCATGGCATCAGCTGCTCAGCAATCTCTTTAAGATGGTTTTTCTCCTGGCCTGTTAAAAGGTCCTTGATTCCGCAAACGGCATTCTGTGCCCTGCGGATCTGCATGACTTCACGAGGTGAAATTTTCCCCATGGCAACTTTAGAAATCAGCCTTTCCAGATCGCCCGCCTGCCTGATATTAGTTTCAAGCTGCCTGCACAGCTCCGGATCAATGATGAGCGATTCAACTACTTCAAGTCTGTCTTCAATCCCCCTTATCTCTTTCAGCGGTAGCACGATCCACTTTCTTAGTGTGCGCGCACCCATGGGTGAGCAGGTGTGATCCATTACCTGAAGCAAGGATTTTCCTCCTTCAACATTGCTGCTTAGAATTTCAAGATTACGGATAGTGAACCGGTCGAGCCATACAAAGCGGTCTTCCTCAAGCCGCGAAATGGATGTGATATGGCTGAGGTTCGGATGTTCTGATACCTGCAGGTAATGAAGAGCAGCTCCGCAGGCGATGATCGCCTGAGCCATTTCTTCCACACCAAAGCCTTTCAGCGATTGGGTTTCAAAATGCCGGGTAAGTATCTCATAGGTATAATCGAACTGAAAAACCCATTCATCAATCCCGTACGTGTAAAACTTTGTTCCGAACAGATTCCTGAAATTCTTTTGTTGGCTCTTCGAAAAAATGATTTCAGATGGTTTAAGGGACTGCAGAAGCTTATCAATGTAATCAGCTTTTCCCTGCGCGCAATAAAATTCACCTGTCGAAATATCCAGAAAAGAAGCACCAATTATTTCTGATGCCGCTTCACCGGTCCTGTTTTCAAAATGCAGTGCGCACAGAAAATTATTTGATTTGTTATCAAGAATTTTATCACTGTCTGTAATACCTGGCGTCACCAGCTCAGAAACACCTCTCTTCACAATCGTTCGGGTGAGTTTCGGATCTTCCAGCTGGTCACAAATTGCCACCCGGTATCCTGCCCGGACCAGCTTGGGTAAATAAGTGTCGAGGGCATGGTAAGGAAATCCTGCAAGGTCTTGTTGTGAGGCCGCCCCGTTGGATCTTTTAGTCAAAACAATTCCCAGCACCTTTGAAGTAAGAACCGCATCGGTATCAAAGGTTTCATAAAAATCCCCCACCCGAAAAAGCAAAATGGCATCCGGATATTTTGCCTTAATGCCTTTGTATTGCTGCATCAGGGGTGTTTCACCGGGAACGATTGCATTTTTATCTGTACGGTAGCGGGTCATTGGTTATTAACAGTGGGAATATTTTATCAGATTGATTTAAACAATTCAAGAGTTTCACAGCGGTCTCCTGATTTGGATGGATTCAAAAATACTATTTTGCCTTTCGGCTTCATGAGAAAATTAAGCACATCAGAATTAAACCGCCCTGGTTTAAAGGAATTTAAAAATGCGACCCGGCTGCCTGTTGCCGTTGTGCTCGATAACGTAAGGAGCGCGTACAACGCGGGTGCTGTTTTCAGAACCTGTGATGCCTTTGCTGTGGAAAAAATTGTTCTTTGCGGCATTACTGCTGCTCCTCCCAATCGTGAGCTGATGAAGACCGCCCTGGGAAGCACTGAATCAGTTTTATGGAATTATTATTCCTCAGCTAATGATGCAATAGCGAGGCTGAAATTGGAGGGTTATGAAATTATTATTATAGAGCAGACAGACCAGAGTATTTCACTGGAAGAATTCATTCCGCAGATAAATCAAAAATATGCATTGGTTCTTGGTAACGAAGTGGAAGGAATCAGTACCGATTTATTAGAGCACTCAGGCCTCGCCATTGAAATTCCACAGTTCGGAACCAAGCATTCATTCAATATCAGCGTGGCTGCGGGCATCGTATTGTGGGATTTTTATTTGAAAATGAAGAATCCTCTGCACTAAAACAAAAGCCCGCAGGAAACGATTAATGAGGGATCATGATGCTCAATTCATCCTGATAAGCTTCCGGGAATAGCTGTCATTTTCGCAGCTGACATGAAGCAAATAGATACCGGTGTTCAGATTTTCCAGATGAAGTGTAAGGATCTGATCACCATTCTGAGCAGCAAAGCTTTGATGGTAAGTCAATACTCCGCCGGAGGAATATAGTGTTACATGCACCTCCTCAGCCCCGCCCGATTCAAGCCTGATGCAGGCATCGGCTACTACAGGATTAGGAGATACATCCAGCACCTTTATACTTTTTGCTGTGCTGGCAGAATGGCCGTTGATGTTTGAAAAGACACAGTCGGGAGTGTATTGCCAGAAATCACTGAACTCATTGAAGATATCGGTTCCGGTGCCCACATAGCCATAGGTTCCATCAGAAAAAGCCACAGCATTATCCCGCGCGCTTCCCCCGAAGTTTGTTTTTTCAGTCCAGGTATCGGAAGCCGGATCATATTCCCAAAGATCATTCTGATCCTGGCTGTTGGAAACACCTGTGGCAATATATCCAAGACCACATGCAGCAAAGCCAGCCGCATCACTTCTTTCACCGCCTCCGAAATCTGCTTTTTGCGTCCAGGAATTTGATGATGGGTCATATTCCCAAAAGTCCTTCAGTGGGCCATTGCCATACCCGATGCCAAGGTAGCCCTTGCCGTTGATCCCGAAGCCGGTAGCACTGCTTCGTGCATTACCACCGAAATCTGCTTCCTGCGACCATGAATCGGAAGCAGGATCATATTGCCAGAAATCCTGCATCGCAAAGTTTTTGTTACCTGTTCCGAGGTATCCATATCCGTTTAATTCAAATGCCACTGCATAATGCCTTCCAATAGTTCCTACATCACTCTTTTGTGTCCAGCTGTTGCCTGAGGGATCATATTGCCATAGATCATTTTGATATCCGTTATCATAACCGGTGGAAATGTATCCATAATCTCCTATGGCAAAACCAACACTTCCCGATCGCCCCTGTGAAACTGCCAGATCTGCTATTTGAGTCCACGCATCGGTAGCAGGATTCCATTCCCAGAAATCTTTTTTACGAACTGAGAATGTGCCGCCAGTGCCGATGTATCCCTTTCCGTTTAGAAAGAATCCTGTAGCTGCATGGCGCGCAGAACCACTGAAGCTTGCCTTCTGAATCCAGGCATCAGCCAGGGATTGTAACGGGAAGGTAAAAAGAAACAGGGTAAAAAAAAGTTTCATCCTGAAGATTTTAATTAAGACTGGAGTAAAGGTGTAGTAAAAATTTCTATTCGGCGATTCAAAGCGTCAATAAGTTACGCTATATCCACTTCCGGGTTTAAGTCAGGATTACCGATGAATCCCAGAGTTGAGCGATCCGCATAAAACGGGTCAAGACCGGTGTTGAGGTACGAAGGATGAGGGTACACCGTACTTACCCCGTAATTGAAAAACATCACCTGTTTTTTTCTGATCGGGAAGGATGCGGCGAGTTTTGGAAGAAGGTGGAGCTTTGCTCTCTTGCCGAACAAATTAACCAAATGGCTCATGATCTTACCTGCAATAAGGGCATCAGGATTTGCAACCGCATCATCTGCATATTTTCCGGGTATCTGGTATTCAAGACGTAAACCCATATCAGCAAGGAGCTGCTTTCACTTGCAGATGCAGCAACACAAATTCCTCAGTTCGGACCAAGCACTCGTTCAATATCAGTGTGGCTGCAGGAATAGTATTGTGGC
>JBDSEA010000040.1:0-16922 GCA_039920305.1 Chitinophagales bacterium | reverse complement strand
AGATAAATTATGCAGAAACCTATCATTTCCGGGTAAGCTTAAATGAGGCAGCTTCAATAACCAGATATCCCCTACAGTGTTGGAATGCTACTTTAATCCATACTTTTTCATGTAAATTTCATAGAGCTGTTTTTGGGAATTGTCAAGATTGATCTCTCTTCCCTGAATGAAAGCATGGGTGATGTTATTGGTTTTCATATCGAGCAAGTCACCGTCGCTGATGATAATATTTGCATCTTTTCCTGCCTCAATAGTTCCTGTACGGTCATCAATCCGCAGGATGTTAGCTGCTGAAGAGGTGATGCTTTTTAATGCATCCTCCCTGCTTATTCCATATGCAACGGTGGTGCCTGCGATAAACGGAAGATTTCTTTGCTGCCAGAATCCTCCAAGACTTAAGCAATACATTACTCCTGCTTTATTTAACAACGCGGCAGTTTGAAAAGGAATATTGATTTCCACATCATCACCTGCAGGAAGTGAATGAATATTTCCCAGAATGACCGCCACACTTTTTTCTTTAAGCAGCTCCGTGCACAAATAGGAATCTCTTCCGCCTGTAATCACTAAATGTGTTTTAAAGCTGCCTGCAAAGTGAACAGCATTGATGATCTCACGCACATAATCACAATGCACAAATAAAGTTTTGCTTGAGTCAAACAACCCTTGCATTGCTTCAAAATTGATGTTGCGCTGCAGATGTGATGTTGCATCATTGTAAGATTTTGCAAGTGAAAAATACTGGCGGAGCTGTGTCACCTGTTTTTCGTAATCCTCATTCAATGTCAGGGAGCCGCTGTTATCATGAAAATCAAATTTGAAAAAAGAAGGCCAGATAATATGAATCCCATCATCAGCTTTGTAAGCTGCATCTTCCCAGTTCCATGCATCGAGCTGCATGACCGATGACGTGCCGGAAATAATACTACCCTGAGGAACAGATTGAGCCAGCAGGATGCCATTGGATCGAATGGTGGGGATAGCCTTTGAATCGGTGTTATAGGCTATCAGGCTCCGGATCCCGGGATTGTATTCTCCTGTTTCATTGTAATCATTGGTGGCACGTGCAGCTTCGATTTCGCTAAGTCCTACGTAGGTGTTTGCTGCGATTATGCCGGGATAAATGTGTTTTCCCGTAGCAGAAATCGTTTTCCCGTTATTCACTGCCGTTGCATTTGCCGATGGGCCGGCATAAATAATTATTCCTTTATCAAAAATTACAGTGCCGTTTTCTATAAGCTGCCCATTGCCAGTGTGTATGGTTGCGCCCGTGATCAGAATTGCCCTCTCCTGAGCGGGGACAGGTTCAATACGCTGAGCAAATACTTCATTGAAGACAAAAATTAAATAAATCGTAAAAAATATCTTGTTCATGAGCGATCTGATAAACTGTTCCTGTAATTATTCTCCGATGCCTGTGCCATCTGAAATAGTTTCACATTTCCATTCCTGGTTAAAATAAACTGCAGGCTTTTGAACTGGTTCACCATTCTGTTTTGCAGTAATCATCTTATTCATGAGGCGTGTTCGCTCTTTTTGAATCCACTCTTGCTTTAGCTTTTCCTCCTGATCACTGTAAAACATGATTCCATCTACAAGGGTAATTTCACATTTTGCATATATCGAAAGCGGGTTCATGTTCCATAAAACCACATCAGCATCCTTGCCTGCTTTAATGCTGCCTGTCTGGCCATCTATATGAAGCATCTTCGCGGGGTTAAGTGTACAAAGCTTCCATGCTTCCTCCTCACTCAATCCGCCATATTTAATTGATTTCGCTGCTTCCTGGTTCAGGCGGCGCGCCATCTCGGCATCATCAGAATTAACCGCTGTAACCACGCCTGCTTTTGTGAGAATCGAGGGGTTGTATGGAATGGCATCATACACTTCATACTTGTAAGCCCACCAGTCAGAGAAGCTGGAAGCAAAAATTCCGCGGGCTTTCATTTTATCAGCAACTTTATATCCTTCAAGAATGTGAGTGAAGGTGTTCATTTTGAAATGCATGGAGTCCGCTACATGCATGAGCATATTGATCTCGCTTTGAACATAGGAATGGCAGGTTATAAATCTTTTTCCGTCAAGTATTTCTGCGAGTGCATTGAGCTGTAAATTTTTCCGTGGCGAAATTCGCTTCTGTTTTTCCTTACCGGAAAGACCGTTGTACTCTGACCAATGGCTTTTGTAATCCATCGCCCGTATAAACGCATCATAAATTGTTTGCTCCACACCCATTCTTGTCTGTGGAAACCTGATGTTATTGAGGTCCCCCCAGTTCGATTGCTTTACATTTTCACCAAGTGCAAACTTGATGAAGCCGGGCCATCCTGCAAACTTCATTGCTTCAGGAGCGTATCCCCATCGAAGCTTGATAAGCTGGGTTTGCCCGCCAATGGTATTGGCGGAGCCATGCAATAGGTGAGCACTGGTAACTCCTCCCGCAAGCTGCCGATAAATGTTTATGTCAGAAGGATCAAGCACATCGCCAATCCTGACCTCAGATGTTACGGAGTGGCTTCCCTCATTAACTCCCTGTGAAATGGCAATGTGTGAGTGCTCATCAATGATTCCGCTGGTGAGAAACTTCCCGGAGGCATCAATCACGCGAGTGTTTGCGGGGGCTGAAATATTTTTTTCTAAACGTGAAATTTTTCCACCCTGAATAAGCACATCCGTATTTTGTAAAACACCGTCCGGCTCATTCGTCCAGACTGTTGCGTTTTTAAATAGAAAATTTTCAGCAACCGGTAACGTATCATTTCCATGCCCGGAAAAAGGAAATCGTATCTTACTTTCAATCCCCGGTTTTTGTTTTTGGATTGTATCCCTTTTCTCAATAAAGGGTGAAACGAAATTTGCCCTCCACTGAATCCAGTTTCCGTCCGCGTCCTGTCCGGTGCCTTCCATGTTATCACCTTTTAAGTATCCGCTCAGAAAGTAAGAGCCTTTACTTGTGTCCTTCGGGTAGTGAAAGGATAGCGTGATCAGCTCATCAGTTTTGCTTAATGTGACTTTAAGCTTTGCAGAATCAGTGGCTTTAATGGTTGCTTCCGGATGGCCGGCTGCACCTTCAATCAATAGATTAAGGCTAACAGGTCCTGCAATGAGGCTGTAATTGCCACGAAGATCCTTGAAATCGAAGCTGTTGATGATGTATGGAATTCCGTTTACCCAGTTCTGGAATATCACATTCTTCTCACTAAAAATAGAATCGGAGCAAATCAGAAAGTTGGCAATTTTCCCTTTTTCAAGGCTACCCAGCTGATCACTTGCTGCAAGCAAACCGGCCGGTGTGAAAGTGAGGGATTTCAGTGCTTGCTTTTGACTTAACCCATTGTCGATAGCCTTTCGAATATTGCTTAAAAAATAATTTTTGTCTTTAAGGTCAGCGGATGTAAGACAAAAAGTTATACCCGCTTTTTCAAGTGCTGCTGCATTCGCAGGAGCCATCTCCCAATGCATCATGGCAGCAAGTGAAACCAGTTGAGCATCGTAGGGATCGCTGAAATCATAGGCACGCGGAAAATTTAGTGAAATAATCAGGGGATTGCCGGTGATTTTTATTTCATTTATCTGCTGGTACTCATCTCCATTTCCTTTGATGATGTATTGGATGCTGAATTCATCCCCGATCTTATCGGCGCGAAGTGCAGAATACACATCGCCGGCTTGAAAAATCTGTGGCAGCCGTAGTGCCTTAGTCAGCTCATCAAGTGATATATTATTCTCGGCCTTTCTTCCGGGCTGCATGTACCATTGAGCATCGTAATAAGTCTGCCGGAGCAGGGCAATGCTTCCCATCAATGAGCTGGGATATTGCTGCAGGGAAATCCCCTTGTTGAAGGAATAATATTCTGCCGACTGATTCTTAATGATGTTTTCATTTTCCCGCTCATTGCCGGTTAATACCAGGGCGCCTGTGCCTTGTACGATTCCGTCCTGCTGATGAGTGCTGACTGCCCCAAACCCGAGCTCGCGAAGTTGTTTGGATTTGTCACCATCATTTTTGTACAGCTCGTCTGCATGAATTTCGGGATGCACTGCCTGGTTCCAGCTGTAGGGTCCCCGCTTAGCGGATTCATACTGCGGGGCCAGGGCACCCTGCTGCGGCTCACGCTTTAATTCAGGAATTCCATAATCAGAATAGATGTCAATGAATGATGGGTAAATAAATTTACCCTGAACATTTATTTCTGCAGCACCCTTCGGCACAGAAAGATTTTTTCCTGCTGCTTCAACCTTTCCGTCGCGAATGATGAGTGTTGCATCATTCAACACCGTTTGGTAGTCAGTGTAAATGGTGGCATGTGTGAGCACATAATACTTTTCCCTCTCATCTGCGACACCGTTCGTTTGGAATGTGGACTGGGCAAGCGATGAAAAGGTGAAAGAAAAAGTAACAATTGAAATAAGGAATGGCTTCATAAAGGATCAGGTATAAATAAAACCGGCCGCACAAGAAATGAAAATTCTATGATAAAAATTCGTTTTAGGTTTTCAAATTCGACAAGAGCATGATTTGTGTGGATATATACGGAATAAGAAAAAAATAACTCCTAAAACAGGGTGGCATTATTTTCTAAAGGGAACTTTAAAAAAATAACCGGGCAATCAGGGTGCACTGAAAAAGTCCTTTTCGATATCTGCCAGTCCTTTAAATACCTCATTGCGAAAGGCGACAAATAAATCAATCAATTCTTTAGTTACCTCAGCACCGGCAGCCTGATGCATTCTTTCAATAAACCTGACGGGATCAGCAATTCCGAGCAAAGCAATGCTTGTTTTAATCTTATGTGTTACCATTTTAGCTTCCGCTCCATGGTTACTTATAAGATGATTTTCAATAAGCTTTAGCTCCTTAGGCGTTTCTTCCAGATACATTCTTAATATTACCGACATGGAAGCTACATCTTCACCATAATAATCCTGAAGAAAATAGAGATTGTAATGTTTTTCCAAAAAGAATTATTTTTTCTATAAAATATCCACGCTGATGTTCTTCTTCTTGTCTGGTTTAAGCACAATAAATGCGTAATTCAGATAATATGCCAATGCAAGTATAACCAAGGATTCTAATGCGGAATAAAATGAAGGGATATGTTATGGATTCAGAAAACTGAATGAATTCTAAATATTAATGGTGAGAATATTCCTTTAAATTGAACAGCCATGGTTACAATTACCAGGAAAATTTTAAGTTCATAAAAAATTGCAGTAAGCATGTTGCTGATACAATCTTTCTTTTGATAGTTCAATGCTTGTCAGTGCCCTTTATTCCATTGCCATTCTCACGATCTCGCCCTGCTCCTCGGCGTGCTGCTTTGAGAACCCGGTGGCGGGTGAAGCAGAAGCTTTACGGGAGAGGCAGTAGAAATCTTTATCTCTCGGCTTCCAGTTCATCTTAAGGAAGGAATACGCCCCCATATTATAGGGCTCTTCCTGAACCCAGATAAACGTTGCGGTTCTGTACTTACTAACGATGGCCTGCAATTGCTTCTCAGGAAGCGGGTAGAGTTGTTCCAGCCGCACTATGGCAACATCGTTACTCTGCTTTTTTTCTTTTTGTTCGAGCAGATCATAGTAAATCTTCCCTGAGCAAAGCAACACCTTGCGTGTTTTTAGGGGCTCGAGGACAGAGCCATCATCAATCACTTCCCTGAATCTGCCGGTAACCAGTTCTTTCCGGGCGCTCACACAGCGGGGATGCCGAAGCAGGCTTTTAGGACTCATCACAATCATTGGCTTTCTGAAAGGTCTGTACAATTGCCTTCTTAAAGCATGAAAAAAATTCGCAGGCGTGGTGATGTTTACTACACTGATGTTGTAATCTGAACCCAGTTGCAGGAATCTTTCGAGGCGGGCGCTTGAATGCTCAGCTCCCTGCCCCTCATACCCATGAGGGAGCAAAAGTGTAACGCCGCTCATCCGGTTCCACTTGGTTTCACCGGCACATATAAATTGATCAATGATCGTTTGAGCACCGTTGCTGAAATCACCAAACTGTGCTTCCCAAAGAGTGAGTGTATCGGGATTCGCAAGTGAGTAACCGTATTCAAAGCCAAGCACGGCAAACTCTGAAAGCAGGGAATTGTAAATACGGAATGCACCCTGCTTCTCACTCAATTCACTCAGGCGATTGTATCCTTTATTACTGGACTCATCATAGATGATTGCATGGCGGTGACTGAAGGTGCCCCTTATCGTATCCTGCCCGCTCAGGCGCACATCATGACCTTCCAGCAGCAGGCTGCCATAAGCCATCAGCTCGCCCCATGCCCAGTCAACTTTTTGTTCCTTTTCAAAAAAATCTTTTTGCTTCTGCAGCAGCTGCTCTGTTTTTTTCAGCGGATCAAAGCCAGCAGGAATATGGGTGAGTTTTTCACCAATGAGTTTCACCGCTTCCTCACTCACGCCTGTTTCAGGCGATGAATTAAAATCTTCAGGAATAGCCCGGCGCAGTTTCTTCCACGCCAGTTCCGGTTGCTGATAATTATAGGGTAAGGGATGTTGCTTTACGAAATCCAGCCGGTCCTGAAGCTGCTTCCAGAAATTCTTGTCCATTTCCTTCGCCAGTTCTGCCTCAATATCTCCCCTTTCAATCAGGATTTTGGAATAGATCTCGCGTGGATTCGGATGCCTTGCAATGGCATCGTACATTTTAGGTTGCGTGTATTTAGGATCATCACCCTCATTATGTCCGTGTCGGCGGTAACAAACCATGTCAACGAAAATATCCTTGTTGAACTTCTGACGGTATTCCACTGCAAGCTCGACAGCGAAAAGTACCGCCTCAGGGTCATCGCCATTCACATGCAGTACCGGCGCAAGCAGGATTGCTGCCAGGCTCGTACAGTAATTTGATGACCGGGCATCGTCAAAATCGGTGGTGAAGCCAATCTGGTTATTGATAACAAAATGGATGGTGCCTCCCACATAAAAACCATCCAGCAAGCTCATCTGCAGGCATTCATATACCACACCCTGTCCTGCAACAGCGGCATCACCATGGATAAGAACCGGTATGATCCTGTCATAATCGCTGTTGTATAGTGTATCAGATTTTGACCGGGTGAAACCTGCTACTACAGGGTTCACGGCCTCAAGATGCGAGGGGTTTGGTGAGAGCTTGAGATTCATCTTTTTCCCGGAAGTAGTTTTTACCTCTGAAGAAAATCCGAGATGGTATTTCACATCCCCGTCACCCATGGTCTGATCGGGTTTGGCGTTGCCCTCAAACTCATTGAAAATATTCTCATAGGTTTTACCCATAACATTAGCAAGCACATTGAGCCTCCCCCTGTGCGCCATGCCGATCACGATTTCTTCTACACCCAGTTCAGCGCCCCGGTTGATGATGCCATCGAGTGCAGCGATGGTGGTTTCTCCGCCTTCGAGTGAAAATCTTTTTTGCCCGACGTATTTTGTTCCGAGAAACTTTTCGAATACCACAGCATCAATAAGCTTTTCAAGTATGCGCTTCTTCTTTTCAATAGGGAAAGTAAAGCTGCTGGATCCATATTCAAAGATTCGCTGAAACCAGCCAAGCTCATCAGGATCAAGGATATACATGTATTCCACGCCAATGGTGCGGCAATAAATTTTCTGAAGGGTTTCAACTATTCTGCGAAGGGTAGTTTTGCCGAGGCGGAGTAATTCACCAGCATAAAATTCCTTATCCAGGTCCTCTTCGCTCAAACCGAAGAAATTAAGGTCAAGATTGGCATGCCTGTCTTTTCTTATTCGAATGGGATTGGTATTGCTGATAAGATGTGCCTTCACCCGATAGGAGGTGATCAGCCGGGCAACCTGGAATTCCTTATGTACAGTTTCACTTGATTCAATAGCTGGCAGATCAATTTCCGGGGACGTGGCATGAGCACCGTTTATCCCATTTTCCTTCACTTCAAATTCCTCAGCATGTGAAACAGCAAAATCAAATCCTTCAAAAAATCTTTGCCAGTCCTGGTCAATGCTTGCCGGATCTTTTTTGAAATCAAGGTACAGGGATTCCACGTAGGCGGGATCCGCACTGTTGATATATGATAGGGAATTCATTGTAGCGGTTGAGATGTAAAATTAAAGACTGATTGCCGATGTTACCTTCAGCAATGGATGAGCGTGGTGTAAAATAATCCTGCTGCTCTTTTTGTGTCGTTGTGGTAAATAGTAAAAGACACAATCTTCAACTGAAATTTTTTTTCCTTCATCCTGTGATATACTGATACATTGCACCACATCAGTAATTAGCGGGGAAGGAAATCATGAAGGGAAGAAATGGGGTGAACTGAGTAATTTCCAAATGCACATCCGGATAAGATTTCGCTCAGCCCTTTTTAGTTGACTTCTCTCTTTCCTTCCATAATTCATTAAAGCTTTTTTTCACTGTGGGCATTTCTCTGTGTGATCCCCATGATTTTTTAAAGAGAAATTTCAGAGCTGCATTTTTCATTCCGGCACCTCCCATGTTCATCATGCCGCGGCTGAGCATCGCGCGCTTCCAGAGGTTCCATCCAAGCTTCTCGCTTCCTGAATAATCACCTTCCTGTACTGCATCACGCCGGTTAAGGACGAGCAGGTTGTGCAGATTGATTTTCATCGGGCATACTTCCGTGCAGTTGCCGCACAGCGATGAGGCATAGCTAAGATGCTTGAACTGTTCCATCCCTTTGAAATGCGGCGTGATCACGCTTCCTATGGGTCCGCTGTAAGTAGTCTGGTAGGAAAATCCACCGATGTTTTTGTAGATCGGGCATGCATTCAGGCATGCACCGCACCGGATGCAGTACAATGCCTCGCGCTGTTCCGGCTGAGCAAGCAGGTTTGTTCTTCCATTGTCAATCAATATCACGATCATTTCTTCAGGACCATCCACCTCATTTTCCTGCCGCGGTCCGGTAATGATGGTATTGTAAACTGAAAGCTGCTGACCGGTGCCATACGTGGCAAGCAGCGGAAGAAATAAGGGCAGATCATTTACCGAAGGAATTACTTTTTCTATACCCACCAGTACGATGTGCACTTTGGGAAACGAGACAGTCAGGCGTGCATTGCCTTCATTTTCGAGGATCAAAATGCCGCCTATATCGGGAAGAATAAAATTAGCTCCGGTGATACCCACATCTGCGCTAATGTACTTTTCACGAAGACGCATGCGGGCTTCCATGGTAAGCTGCTGAGGGGTAAGATCCAATGGTGTGCCTAGGTGCTCGTGAAACACCCTTGCCACATCTTCCTTGCTTTTGTGCATCGCGGGAGTTACGATATGAAAAGGGGGCTCGCCATCGAGCTGCTGAATGTATTCCCCAAGATCAGTCTCTACCACTTCCACCTTCATTTCTTCGAGGAAATGATTGAGATGAACTTCCTCCGTGGTCATGCTTTTGCTTTTCACAACGCTCTTTGCCTGAACACGCTTCATCACCGATTTTATTTCTGCGAGAGCCTCATCTGCATTTTCTGCCCAAACTACTTTCGCTCCCCGCTTAGTTATGTTCGATTCAAATTCCAGCAGGTACCGGTCAAGGCTGGCAATGGCTTTCCACTTCAGGTTTTTTGCGCGTTGCTTGGCAAGCTCCATGTCGCTGTACTGCTGCTTGCCATTTACCACAGCAACATTATACCTGCCGATATTGTAATTCAGCTTCCTGTGAAGCTCCTGGTCAGCAGCGGTTTTATGTGCCGCCTCCATGAAAGTTGCCTGGGTTTTACTCATCCGTGGTTAAAGTTGCGCAAAAGTAGGCAGGAATGGCTGTGTAAAGGATGTATGCAGAAATACTTTCAACTCCATTCAAAAAAAAGTATACCTGTTTACCGGATCGTACGTTTCGCATGACCGGGCAATGTAATACTAAAAGCTCTTCCCTTTGTACCGCAAAATATAAGGACAAGCGTGCCGATGAATTCAGCTGCATATCTTCTCATTGTCTTATGCTGACCTGCTCTATAAAATTCAACACGGCTGCCTTTATCCCGTCTCTGACCTCCCGGGTTTTTGCCAGTTTTTCCTCATCGGAACCAGCGAATAGGGAAGGATCATCAAAACTCCAGTTGATTTTTTCACTCATTCCCGGGAAAACAGGACATCGCTCTGATGCCTCCCGGTCACAAACGGTGATTACATAACCAAAATATTTTCCCTGCTTAAAATATTCAAAGACATCATTCGCAGGGTTGTTGGAAATATCAATATCGTCTTCCTTCATTACCTCAACAGCAAAAGGATTGAGCTTGCCGGGTTCCAGACCCGCGCTTTCGACATGAAATTTTTCTCCCCCGAATTTTTTTAAATATGCTTCTGCCATCTGGCTTCGTGCACTGTTGTGCAGGCAGAGAAACAATACACTTACCTGATTCACGTAGTGTTGGTTTTGAGTTTAAGATTCATCAGTTGCAGCAGGTGTCCTTATCACAGCATGGCTC
This sequence comes from Chitinophagales bacterium, assembly GCA_039920305.1. Taxonomy (GTDB): domain Bacteria; phylum Bacteroidota; class Bacteroidia; order Chitinophagales; family UBA10324; genus DASRAJ01. The sequence continues at coordinate 6,503 of JBDSEA010000040.1, read as the reverse complement.
AGCTTTCTTCTCACCATATACGGTGATGCTGAAAGTTCCTGCCTGACTATTCCGGTAGTCAGTGATCTCATCCGCCGTAAGGTAACCGGCAAGTATGTCATCAGGAATGGTGATCACTTTTTCTTTCTGGATGGTGATGTTTTCAAATCCTGCTTCCCTGATAAGCGCCAGATAATCTTTCTTTAGAATGGCTCCGGCCACACATCCGGCATACATCTCTGCCGTTTGCACAATCTTTTCAGGTAAGGGTCCGGACAGCACAATATCGGCGATGCTGAAGTGTCCGCCGGGTTTGAGCACACGATGGATTTCTGAGAATGCCTTTTTCTTGTCAGGCAGTAAATTGAGCACGCAGTTACTTACAATTACATCGGCAACACCGGAACTTACCGGCAGCTTTTCAATTTCACCCAGCCGGAACTCCACATTATGATAACCGGTTTTTTCTGCATTGATTCTGGCGCGGTCAATCATCGCCTCCGTCATGTCCACCCCGATCACCTTTCCTGTTTCACCGGTTTCCGATCGTGCGATGAAGCAATCATTGCCGGCACCTGATCCGAGATCAATCACCACATCACCTTTTTTGATCTTCGCAAACTGAGTAGGCAGCCCGCAGCCGAGGCCCAGGTCGGCATCAGCATTATAGCCTTCCATGGCGGTGTAATCATCTGACATGATGTTATAAACCTCGCCGGAGCTGCATGAAGCCCCGCAGCATGATGACAGATTTTGCTCTTTTTCCTGAAGCGCTATTTCGCTGTATTTTTCTTTTACAAGTTGTTTGATTTTTTCTGAGTTTTCCATGATTGATTTGATTTTATGAGTGAAGATTTTTAGCAGCATTCTGTGCCCTGAGCCTCGGCTTCGGCCTTTGCCTTTAAAAAAAATGTATTGAAGCTTTCAGAGAATTTATGAAAAGTTTTCCAGTTGATGCAGTAGCATGATTTAGGTCCATCCACTGTTCCGTCAATCAATCCCGCCTTGCTCAGCTCTTTTAAATGCTGTGATACGGTTGACTGTGCAAGAGGCAAAACTTCTACGATCTCGCCGCAAATGCAGGTGGCCCGTGCTGCAATCGTTTTCAGTATGGCGATTCGTGCAGGATGGCTGAGCGCTTTTGCAAATGCTGCAAGCTCGTTTTCTTTTTTGCTGAATTCATCTCTCTTGTGAATTGCCATTGCTTTATAGTTTATCGCAAATATACGATGACTTGATTTCAGTTTCCAGATAGAAAATATTTGAGGGAAAAAATCCTTTAAAGCAAGAATTCACCGGGGCAAGTGAAGTGCCTCACCTTAACTCACGGCGATGAACGCATTTCCAATACTTAAATTTTTGCAGATGGTTATGGCAAAGTATAGAATCCCGATCGCTAATGCATCAATGCATCACCACAAACTTCCGACCCATCGTCGGTTGGCCCTGACTAAGCAATGCGCAAACGTAAACGCCATTGTGCCACTGCGTTACATCAAGTGACATGGTATTGAGAAAAGAATCTGTATTTACCCGTAGAATTTCTCTGCCTGTCAAATCGCTAATAATGAATTGGGCCTCAGTATTTTTTTCAGGTAGGTTGTAAATAATGTTTGCAACATCAGTTGAAGGGTTGGGTGCAATGCGCAATTCTGCATCCTTTGAAATCTCGACTGTTAAATCACCGGTGTAACAATTATTAGGATTCAGGCAACCTACGCTATCGAGCTTCAGCAGCCATACATCCTGGCTTGTGGGACCAATGGTACTGCCCGTAATGATGTATCCTTTATCAGCAGTTTGCTGAAAATCTGAAAGGTAATTGAAGGTGCTGTTGCCATATTTGTAATCATGTTCCCAAAGCTTATTTCCGTGAGCGTCTAATTTTCCTACCCACCCGGTTGAAAAAATGCTTAACGTATCTATTACTGCTCCAACAAAAACGATACTGCTGTCCTGCATTTGCTTCGCAATGTAGACGTAGTATTCATCTGATCCGTTATATACTGCCTGCCATTTAAAGTTAAATAATGTATCCATTTTCCCTATGAAAGCAGCATAGTGATAATCACCCGCATTTACTACCGTATCCATACAACCCTTCATGAGATACATGCTGTCAAGGGTTAGATAAGTGCTCGTGGCTCCGCAATAAATTGCACCGCTTGTCCATTCTTTTTCTTTCAAAATATTACCTGAACTATCCGTAATCATGACCCAGGGAGCATAATTTGTTATAGAGTAATTTTTATTACCACTTACAAATAGTCGTTTACCGCTAATCTCATTAACAGTATATCCATTGTCTGCCTCCGTACCACCGTAAGATTTACTCCAAATTAAATTGCCACTTGAATCTACTTTCATGAGTAAAAGATTAGATGATATACCAGTATCAGGATAGGTGAATCCGGTAACAGCAAAACCATTATCCCCGAGAATTGTTGAATTGTACGCTGCATCATAGTTGCCGGTCTCAATACTTTTAAAAAAAATCTGATCGCCATTTTCCTTAACTTTTAATACCACTACATTTTGATTTAACGGATCATACTCGTTTACGCCTCCTGCAACAAAAAAATTACCATCGCTTAATTTTTTCATCGTGTGGCTTAAGCCAGGATAAATATCACGATCTGGTTTAAAAAATTCGTTCTGTAATAAAACATTGCCGTCGAGCGAAAACTTCCAGTAAACAATGCCCAAGTGAAACTGATTATTTTCTGCACCCGAAACAGCCGAATAAGAGGAGTCATTATTTAAATCAATTGACCAGCCGAATTCCGTTTGCCCCATGTAATCAAAGGTTTTATTAAAGGGAGCTTGCCCCCTAAGAGAGGTCGCAACAAGCAAAAATAAGATGACACTGCAAATGTGCAGTGTCATTAAATTAAAGTTGTTCATTTTACAATGGCGATTTTCTTATTGTCTATAAGGTTATTATTTTGCTTAAATATTCCATAGTACAAGCCTTCAGTAAATTGAGAAATATTTATGTCAAGCGTTACCGTACCAGATGGTATTTCAATATACTCGCATAATGAACCAATTGAATTGTATATTGAAATCGAATTGATGGGGAATTGGCTGTTGCTAAGATCAACATGAATTAAATCATCAGCCGGATTAGGATAAAGCACAATTCGTTCGTGGGGTGCCTGAGTTTCATCATTTTGCTGCCCCTTTTCATCATTGCCTTCATCTTTTATCATAGGCAAATCTTCAGGGTAATCTTCGAAAGTTTATTTGTGAAGAAATATAACATTGCAGATGGGTGAATATACAATTTCCAAAGCTATAGCATCAGTTGGTGCCTTCTATAGGAAATTGACGTACTTCGGTAAAAAATTTCCTCTCAAATAATTACGAACCATGAAACTATTACTTACCACTATTCTCATTACATTTCTATTGACTTCTTTTTTTCTTCTCCCGAATAAAAATAATTTGGGTGAAAAGAAATTCTTCAAAGAAGAAAATCCCACCGAAGCATACGATGCACTTTCATTTCTCACCGCAATGAATGCATTTCCCAATGCGGATATTCCTCCTGATGCATATGCCAAAGCATGGCAGAAGCACCAAAACTTACTTGCTTCCGCAGATAACGGAGGTTTACGTAACACCTGGACCAGTTATGGACCCAACAATATTGCGGGCAGGACGATCAGCATCGCGATTGACCCCGAAGACACTTCCGTGGTCTGGACCGGCGCCGCAAGCGGAGGCTTGTGGAAATCAACCACCGGCGGGATCGGTATCAGCGCATGGCAATATGTACAAACCGGCTTTCCGGTGCTCGGCGTAGGTGCCATTGCGATCAACCCTGATGATCATAATGAGATGTTCATCGGCACCGGTGAAGTGTATGCCTACGGAACCTCTACCAATGGTCTGAATGACCGAACCCAGCGGGGATGCGCGGGCTCAGGAATATTGAAATCATCCGACGGAGGTGTTACCTGGTCGCAATCCCTTGACTGGGCCTTCCAGGATAACCGGGGGGTGTGGGATATCGTTTATAACCCTTTAAATACAAGTGTGATGTATGCCGCAACTACTGAGGGCGTTTACAAATCCTCCGATGGCGGGGCCACCTGGAATATCTCACTCGATAAAAAGATGGTGATGGATATTGTAATTGACCGGGTAGATACCAGCACTGTTTTTGCAGGCGTGGGAAATGAAGATTCCGCCGATAAGGGGATTTACAGAAGCCAGGATGGCGGAATCACCTGGTCTGTCCTTACTTCCGGACTGCCTGCCAATACTCATGACGGAAGAATTACCCTGGCAGATTATCCCGGCGATCATAATATTCTAATGGCCCTCATCGGTAACCGCTACAGCACCGTAGGCATCTACCGCTCTGCGGATGGCGGCGATACCTGGTCGTTAAAATCTGATGAGGAAATTGTGGTATGGCAGGGCTGGTATGCAAAAGGATTGATGATGAAAGCGAATGATGACACAAAGGTTTTTGCCGGCGGTGTGAACCTGTTCAAATCAAATAATTCAGGAGGAAGCTGGCTTGACATTACTTATGACATCAACTATTTTCATTCGGATGTGCATGACATCATTTCCAATCCAAAGGATCCGAATAAGGTTTACTTTATTACCGATGGCGGATTGTTTCGCTCTAATGATTTCGGGAATTCTTCTTTCGGCTGCAATGACGGACTGGTCACGAGTCAGCATTATATCGGCGCCGTGAGCGCCACCAATCCTGATCTTTTTATCAGCGGCCTGCAGGATAATTATACTGATATGTACAATGGCTCGGTGTACTGGAGCTCAGTTTTAGGAGGTGATGGAACCTATACCGCCATTGATCCTACAAACGATGCCATCGAGTATGGTGCTTCCCAGTACCTGAATATTGCCAAGACTACCAATTACTGGAATAATAATAATGGTGTCTATTATTCACCATCTGATCCCAATGGCGGAAATCCCGCTGCATTTATGGCCCCTTTTATTTTGTCACCTTCTAATACCAACGTGCTGTATGCGGGCTCATCAACTCTGTTGAAATCTATTGACGGGGGTGAATATAATACCTGGGATGAAGTGCAGCCCGATCCGATCGACAACGGCAACCCTGTATTAAGCATTGCATGCTCTGCAATTGACCCGGATACGGTGTACTTTGCTACTGCGCCTTCAGATGGCAACCCGATGCATGTTTATAATAGCTTCGATGGCGGAATAACCAAGGCAGATATTACATCCACGCTGCCAAACCGTTACCCGAGAAGGATTACGGTGAATCCGAAAAATGCCCGGGAGGTTTATGTAGTGTTCAGTGGCTTCAATGGCGCTCCCGGTGGTCATATTTTCAAGAGCCAGGATGCCGGCAGCACATGGAATGATATCAGCGATTCATTGCCAGACCTTCCGTTTCATTGCCTTACCGTGGATCCCGATTTCCCTCAAAACCTTTATGCAGGTTGTGACTTCACGATCTATGGCTCGTTGGATGGCGGCGCATCATGGTTTACCTATGCGGATGGCCTGCCAGAGGCGGTCATGGTTTTTGACCTTGTGGTTTCTCCCTATGATAAATCCATTTACGCCTTTACTTATGGTCATGGGGCATATAAAAATGCCTTGTTCGATCCTGCCAGCGGGGTTGCGGAAACAAGTGTAATTACCACCGTGAATGTATTTCCAATTCCTGCCTCTTCAGCTATTACTGTTGACCTGAAACGCTACACACAAAATGTGACGCTTCAATTGCTGGATGCTTCGGGCAGAATGATAAAGGAAAAGAAAGTGAATGCAACACAAAAGATCAGCCTGGATGTGATGAATGTTCAGCCGGGGACATACCTGGTTTGTGTTAAGGGAAACGGATTGGACTATACGGGTAAGGTGGCGGTGGTGCGATAAAAAGAATTTAATCACGTAGTGAGATTTGAGATCCATATGCTTTGCTGATGATAATAAATTCAGGATCGGTAAACCTAATGCATACCTTGTCTGCGTAATTAATTCCTATGGAAAAGATACTCTCCTTATTATTTTTATGTAATTCTGTGTGTGCCTTTGCGGGCGGGCCGTGGTCACAGGATAAGCATCATGGTTATGTTCAACTGTCAGGAACCTATATTGGGTACGATCACAGATACATCAACAATCAAAATTTTTCAGATATTATGCACAAGGTAACCGATGTTACGCTTCAAGGTTACTGCGAATACGGAATCAGCAATCGTTTTACATTGATTGCAAACATTCCATTCAAGCTTCAAAACATTCAGCCAAATAATGCCATTGATTCCAGTGATACTCGTTATTACAACGGGTCGCTCACCGGCTTTGGAAATATCTCAGTGTCAGGTAAATACCGTTTCCTGAATAAAAAGCTCGTGGCAGCAGCCCATCTTCGTATTGATGCAAGGAGCTTTGCTGAGAATCAATCCATTGGCTTGCGCACCGGCTATCCTGAATATGGAATTGCTCCCTCACTATCCCTCGGCAGGGGTGGTGATCGGTGGTTTGCCTATGCAGAAGCCGGA
>JBDSEA010000039.1:0-6977 GCA_039920305.1 Chitinophagales bacterium | reverse complement strand
CCCATTGTTCAGAAGATAATTCGATGTCGAGGGTGATGTAATTTGATTTTCTATTTTTGGTGACGCGTAACCAAAGGGGATGCTCATTTCTGGAATTAGTTCTGTCTGTTCTAAGAATGATTTTTACTGATGCCATGTGTAAATGATTTAAAGGTTAGAGATGGTAAAACATAGGTAAAACATCCATTGCCTTTGCTTACTTTTGATCGCAGGGTGCTGCAAAGATAGATACACACAATGCACTGATAACCAAGTAGTTTGGTGCTAAGTGCTGCAACCTGATGCAAAGAGGTTAGTCGCATCGGGATCACACCATATGCGGGCGTTGTGATTGCTTCAGTCCTTTTTTTTCCTTAATCTCTAAAAATGCAGAAGACCGTAATCATAACAGGTGCTGCCGGAAATTTAGGCGCTGCAGTTACTCAGGAATTTTTAAGTAAGGACTATCAGGTACTTGCGACTGTTTCGAATGCAAAGTCCATTAATTCTGTATCTGCTCATGTAAACCTCGAAGTAGTTGCTGTAAACCTGATAAATGAGGAAGAAACGTCGGGCTTTGTTCAACAGGCAATTGCAAAATATAAAACGATTGATGCTGCACTACTTCTCGCGGGAGGATTTGCTGCAGGCAATATTGAAAATACATCCGGAACTGATCTGCTGAAGCAGTATTCACTAAATTTTTCTACAAGTTATTTTGTTGCACGGCCGCTGTTTGCTCACATGATGAAAAATAACTCAGGCCGGATCGTATTTATTGGATCCCGGCCGGCACTTGAGGCCAAGAGGGGTAAGGATGCAATGGGTTATGCACTTTCAAAATCCCTGTTGTTCAGGCTCGCAGAGTTTCTGAATGAAGAAGCGAAAGGAAAAGATGTAACCTGCACTGTGATCGCTCCGGGTACAATTGATACACCTGAAAACCGCCGTAGCATGCCCGATGCAAACTTCGGTACATGGGTAAAACCTGGACAGATTGCTGAGCTTCTTGAAATCATTTGTTCTGAAAAAGGATTGCCTTTAAGAGAAACGGTGCTGAAGGTTTACGGGAATGGCTGAGTAATATTTATTTATATGTATGATAAGATTCAACCTGAACTGTAAAGGATGAAATGAGTAAGTGATTTCTTAATATTTAGTTTAGTTTCGGTGAGCATCGACAGGGCAAGTTCCAAACATTCAACCACCATTAACTTCAATCAATATGAAACAAAAATTACTATCTATCTCACACCTTCCGGCGGGAATTTTTATAATTGTTTGTATCATGAGTGTGTTGCCATTTTCTCCTCAGGCACAGGACTGGAATAATTGCGGAGGAAATTCTTCACGCAACGGACTTTCACCAATTCCGGGTCCTCAAACACCTGCTATTAAATGGCAGGGAACTCAAACGGGAGCATTTGGATTTCCTGTATTTATTGAAGACCAGGTTGTTGTCACCTCCAGGTATATTTCACTTACAAATTCACCAGTTGTCTGTCATGATTTGAATACCGGCCAATTACTATGGACGGCTGATGTTACCAATGGGACCGGAAGATCCATACCCATTGGTATCAGGGATGGAAAAGTTTATGTGATGCAGTTTCTCGAAGCTATATACGGAGATTCACTGATTGCGCTCGATGCATTAACCGGGGTACGTTTATGGGCCACTGAGAAGTTAATAAAACCTGCATATCCGATCGGATGCGCGTTTACTTCCGATGGAGACTTATTGATTGAGGGCTATTTGAATTTATTAAGGATCAATGGAACAGATGGCAGCACCGTATGGGAAACTTTCATTTATCCCTATGTATTAGGTTACCTCTGCCCTACCGTGTTTGACAGCACGGTATATGTTCAGCAGAATGCTGCTGAATCAATAACTGCGATGGACATTAATACAGGAAACATTAAATACACCATCGCCATTTATCCGAACGGGCAGAATACTCAAACCATTCTGATGACAGGTTCTGACGGAACTCTTTATGCTCAAACCACCGATGCAGGAGGACAGATTACTGCATTCAAAGATGATGGCGATTCACTGAGTGTGCTATGGACAACACCAACAACCGGATATGCACCTTTCAGCTATATGGCGGAAAGCCCCGATAGTACCATATATGTTCCCTCCAATGGTAAGATCCTCAGACTTATGAAATCTTCGGGAGCGATTATAGATTCATCAGATGCTTTAGGATCACCATCACTATTTATTGAAACTATTTCAGTGGGTTCTGATGGAAAAGTTTATATAGCAACCGGGAGTACGTTTCAATGCACCAACCCTGATCTCACCCCGGTCTTTACTGAAACCATTCCTGATTTAAATACAAGCGGCTGTGCTCTGGGTTCCAATAACCTTCTTGCCATTGCAGGCAGCGGGACGGAATTAAGAGTTTACGGTTCATCGCCTGCATTCACCGCGTCAGAGACTGAAGTGTGTGAAAAGTTCTGTATCAGCTTTTTCGATTCTTCAGCCAATAATCCTACATCGTGGCAATGGTTTTTTCCGGGTGGCAGTCCTTCCTCTTCCACTGATGAAAATCCATCACAGATTTGCTACGATACACCGGGGATGTATGACGTAACCCTGATCACTTCAGGACCTTTTGGTACTGATACTTTCACTCTTACAAATTATATTACTGTGTTTGCTACACCCAGCTTACCTACAATCACGCAGATGGATTATACACTTACATCCAGTGCAGCAGCTACTTATCAATGGCAGCTTAACAGTGTGGATATTCCCAGCGCTACCAATCAATCCCTCGACGTATTTCAAACCGGCCTGTACACTGTCATCATCGGTGATGGCAATGGTTGCAGCAGCTCAGCTTCCAAATATGTGACCATCACTGGCATTGAATTACAAAATAGTACGGGAAGTATTCATATTTCGCCCAACCCCTCCAATGGAAATTTTACGATTGAATTCAGTAAGGCAGGTGAAGAAATTTTGTTGGTGGACATTATAAATACCCTTGGTCAAAAGGTATATTCTCTGAACAGGGAAAGGGCTGAAATCGTCCTGAAGAAAGAGATCATGCTAAACGTTCCCCGTGGCATTTATTTCGCTGAGATAAAAACGAAAAATTATCTGGAAAAACAAAAGATTATTGTTACCTGGTAGTTGAAATTATGCTGCATTTTGTTTACAGATGCTAAGAAATTTTGGGCTATAATTCAGATAAACAGAATTTTTTTCTTTAGTTAACGGAAAACAGTCAGCAATCCATTTATTAAAATTTCACAATTGAGATTTATGAGGCCGGTGAAGATGCACTTTCACATGACATCGTAAATCTGCCGGATCAAAAAGTTTTTTCATTGATTGGTGAAGATCCGGTGATGGGCTGGAAGATAGAGATCAAGCTGAATGCTCCCATCGGCATTTATTTTATTGAAATAAAATGCTGGAATAGCTTTTTCAGGAAGAAGATTATTATCCTTGATTGAAAGATTTCAGGATACAAATCAGTGGATGTATATCGAATGATCTATTGTCACTTATACTCATTTGCCAGATTTGAATTCACATGAACCGGGTAGATTTACTTCGGTGAAAATGTTTTAAACTCTCCAGGTGAAATCAGAATGAATAGTAAGATGAGGACCGGAGTATGTCACAATCTGAAACTGGGGGTTCTGATAATCTGCAGAAATGATTTTATACCTCCTTACTTCCATAGATCATCACTATCCGGCACACCACACTGTATAATAATTTGTTCCGGCAATTATATTTGCATTCCTGTAACATGGGTGTTGAATAAGGGTAATCCCTGAATAATAAATAAACTAAAACACTGAGCATTCAGCGGTGCTTGCTTCATAGAAGATAAATGGCGGATAAGAAAGATTTGGATTTCACCTATACCACGATTGACAGGATATTCCGCCTGAGCATGGGAGAAACCGGTGATTACAGCGGCGCTAAATACGACGGTGATTTTTCATTAACCCTTGGAGAAGCGCAGAAAAGAAAGCATCAATTCATTGCTGACCATCTGAATATCGGCAGGAACACCAAGGTGCTTGACATGGCGTGCGGCTGGGGGCCGTTTCTTAAATACTTAGCAACAGAGCGTGGAGTTAAGGGCATTGGATTAACATTATCTGAAGGCCAGGCAAATGCATGCCGCGCCAATGGACTGGATGTGCGGGTAAAAGATTGCCGGGATGTTAAGCCTGAAGACTTTGGATTATTTGACGCAATAAGTTGTATTGGAGGTCTCGAGCATTTTTGTTCCGTCTCCGATTGGAAAGCCGGAAGGCAGGAATTAATTTATCGTAATTTCTTTCAGTCACTTTACAATTTATTGCCTGCAGGCGGAAGGTTTTATATGCAAACGATGACCTTTAGCAAAAACATGATTGACTATGATCAATTCGACATCCACGCACCCAATGGTTCTGATGCGCATGTACTTGCGCTCATGGAAAAAGAATTTCCCGGATCATGGCTGCCGTATGGTCCTGAGATGGTTATAAGAAATGCGGAACCCGGCTTTAAGCTGATTTCAAAAAGCAGCGGACGACTTGACTATATTGAAACAATCCGTCAATGGAGAAAAAAATTCAGGGAATTTAATATTGAAAAATACCTGCTCTACCTCTCATTGATACCAAGCTATATTCTTAATAAAGAATTTCGCCATCAGGCAGAAATCTTCAGCATCAGCCCCAACAGGATATGTTTTGAAAGAGAAATCATGGATCACTACCGATTGGTTTTTGAGAAAGTCTGAAATGTGACAAGCTCATTCATGATGTAAATAAACCACGGTGTAAATTTTTCCGGAAAAGCAGTCATTTCCTTCTTGAGCTGTGGTAATGAAATCCACCAAACTGCTTCTACTTCAGCCGGGTCGAAGCTGATTTCACCGTCAAAGCTTCCTGTAAATATGTAATCCAGTTCATGCTCCGTCAACCCGCTTTTTAAGTCATGAAATTTGTAGGTTACTGATCCCTGTGATTCAAGAGTGGTTTCTAAATTTAATTCCTCCCTCAGTCTTCTGCTGGCAGCCGATAAAATTCTTTCTCCATTCCGGGGATGACTGCAACATGCATTGCTCCATAATCCGGCAAAGTGATATTTACGGGAGGCTCGTTTCTGTAACAGCATTTCTTTCCGCCCATTGAAAATAAAAATACTGAAAGCCCGGTGCAATAGTCCATGCTGATGTGCCTGCAATTTTTCAGCAATCCCTACTTTTTTCCCCAGGTGGTTTACTAAAATAACTTCTTCTTTTATTTTCATTGCCCTGCAAAATAAATTTAATCATGCTAAACATTATGGGCATTTTACACTATTAAAGCCATCATTGCGCATAACTATTAAAAGCTTCACGGGAATTTTTCGGGAATAACTTTTTCTTTGCCCTATGAAACTTGATCTTCTCGCTTTTGGTGCTCACCCTGATGATGTGGAACTCTCATGCGCCGGTACAATCATAAAACATGTTTCTCTGGGATACAAAGTGGGCATTGTCGATCTTACAAGGGGAGAATTAGGAACACGCGGCTCGGCCGAAATCCGCAGTGAAGAGGCTGCAGCTGCCACCAGTATAATGGGTATTAATGCCCGTGAAAACCTCGGCATGCGTGATGGTTTTTTTTTTAATGACGAGACGCACCGCTTGCAGGTGATCAAGATGATCAGGAAATATCATCCGGAAATTGTACTTGCCAATGCCATTGCTGATCGCCATCCTGATCATGGACGGGGAGCAGAGCTTGTTCGCGATGCATGCTTTCTGTCAGGACTAAAAAAAATTGAAACCCGTTCAGAAGGGATTCGCCAGGATCCATGGAGGCCCAGGTTACTATACCATTACGTGCAGGATCAGTGGCTCGATCCCGATGTATTAATTGATATTTCAGGATACTGGGACATGAGAATGGAAGCCATCCGTTGTTTTCGCTCACAATTTTATGATGCCTCTTCAAAAGAGCCTGTTACCTATATTTCTACTGCAGCGTTTTTAACATCACTGGAATTTCGGGCACAGACACTGGGAAAAATGATTGGTGTGGATTACGCTGAAAATTTCACAACCGACAGAAAAACAGGCATTGACCATTTCTTCGTATTGAAATAATTATTGCTGCACAGAAAGGATCTTGTGACCTATGGCGCAATCGAGACAGCGAAAGTTTGTGCAATAAATATTTTTTAACTGCAGCAACGCCTGTGAGTCAAATGCCGATTTTGCGTTGATGCCGGTCTGCTTCCACCGGGAAATGATCTCGTTCTTTTCAGCCGGAACTTCACCGAGCAGTTGGAAAGACTTCTCAATGTATTGCTCTTCATCACGCAGTTTTCCGTAAACAAAAAGAAAAGGCACTACGGTGTTGATCAGGAGCAACTCCGTGGCGGCAGATCCGAATTTTTTTTCCTTTATATCTGAAAACTTGTCAAACAAGTAGTGTGTATGCCAATATGCGGATGGTGTATGATTGAAAAGCTCGAATAGCGACTTAATGCCATCCGGTTTCAATATTTTTGAAAGAAGATGATTTGAATTGAAAACCAGCTGAGAAAACTGAGCTAAGCGGATGGTCGGGAAATTTGCAGGGCGCAGTCGTAAAAATTTCCAGACATACTTTTTCATAGGAACTATAGCATATTTCTTGCGCAGAAAATCAAATTCTTTTTTCAATTGACCCGGATACTCATCAGCAAACCTCTCATTCAAAAAGCCTGCAGTTCCAAATAACAACGCCTCAAGCTGAAATAAGCTGTTCTTATGCTTCGCAAGTATTTTAACGGGTAATGCAAGCGCGAGCATGTGAAACGGTTCCGCATTCACCCTTGAACCGAATGCCCTTGCAAGAAACTGGTAGAATGTATCTTCCCAGTTGTTTTCATTTTTTTTTAACGCCTCAATAATTGGCTCCGTCTTTTTTTCAAGCCTTTCAACCATCATTCGCTGAAGCCATTGGTTAATGGTAATGCCGGAAGCCCTGGAAACATG
>JBDSEA010000038.1:0-3699 GCA_039920305.1 Chitinophagales bacterium | reverse complement strand
AAGCTCACTGTATCAGGAAATTCTGTATCCAGCCATTTAACAAAATGAAAACTGAAAGAGACATTGATCTCTGTATTGGCAATCCCGGTATTCGTTAATTGCAGCTTCACCTGCTTATTCGTACCATAAAAACCTGCCTGTGCTTCAGCAGCCATGCGGCTTAACTCATGCTGCGCGATATTTAATAATTCCTTACCATGCGGATAGGCAAGGTGAAAAAGAAGCTGCTGATGGTACTCAAAAATTATTTTAGGATTGTGAATTCTATAGGAGGCGATTTTATAAAGCAGTATTTTTTTAACTGGCTCTGCATCAGGATTGAAGGAACCTGAAACATTTCGAAGGGCATTAAGAGTTTCTCTAAGTTCATTCTGTTTGCCGGAAGCAGAATTTTTTTCATTTAATTTCATCATAAGCTCTCAAAGAATTCCGGTGATAAAAATAATGAGGAAGCAAACGTGCAATTATAACTGATCAGCTATATGGGAACCATCAGGCTTTTAAAGGGAGATATTACCCTGCAAGCCGTGGATGCCATTGTAAATGCTGCAAACAGTTCATTAATGGGTGGCGGCGGTGTGGACGGAGCCATCCACAGAGCCGGCGGAAAAAAAATACCGCAGCAATGCCGGGATTATATCTTAAAATATGGCAGGCTGCCCTAGGTGAGGCAATGATCACTACAGGGGGTAATCTCGCCGCGAAATTCGTGATCCATATCGTAGGCCCTGTATGGCAGGGTGGAAATGGCAATGAAGAAATGCTTCTTGCCAATGCATATAAGAATTCACTTCAGCTTGCTGCAGATAACCATTTGATTACCATTGCATTTCCAAGCATCAGCACAAGCATTTATAATTTTCCCAGGAAGCAGGCAGACATGATTGCAATTGAAACGGTAAATAAGTTTCTGGCAAAACGACAACAATCGAAATGGTATTTTTTATTTGCTACGATGACGAGAATTATAAGATTTATGAGCAGCTGCTTTATAATGGTTAATCTTCAACCGGGAAAATTATACTCCTGAATAGCGGGATTGGTTTTAATGCTTCCATGTTGAAAGCCGCAGCTATTTGTGCCAGCTTTCATTCTTATATTCACCAAGGATGATCACTTCTTTCCTGCTTCTTTCATACTGCCTGATCGAACCTTCCATTTCCTGTTTATTTTCGGTTCTGATCTTAATACCTCTTTCTACAGAACCCCTGTTTCTTACTTCAATATAAAAACCATCGGCAAGCTTAATGGATCTTTCGTTTGCTTTTTTCATGAATGCGTTATTTGATGAAAAATATGTTACCGCAAAGTTAAGAAGATTTTAACTTACCTAAGGCTGTGCAGCAATTTCAGGAAGTCATCATTTTAATTCATCACCAAATTTGTAAGTGATGCCGATGCCGATACCTTCCTTAAGCTGCGTTCTGGGTCCTGCCCTGCCGGTCGGATTCCCCTTAGAATCCACATCAGCGATGATGATGTCATTATCATAAATCACAGTGGCGAAAATGGAAGCAGCAAGGAATTTATTCACTTTCAGGTTGATCAGCAGATCATAATTTATATCAACATTCTTACGGTTCGAGGCATTCTTATCCGTATAATTATTGAATAGCTGAAGACGGGTAGCAAGATTCACATTCTTAAAAATATCCTTTACGAACTGAGCGTTTAAGTATGCCCCGAATTCAAACCTAACGGTTTCACCAGGTGATAATAATTTACCACCACTATCATATACTGCCGGATCAGTACCATACAGGCTTGCCCCGTTGAGCGTAATATCTGCAATGCCCTGGTTAGCAACAAAGGTGAATTTGCCGGTTGCAGGAGAAAGGTAAAGTGAAAAGTACTCTACCGGTTTCCATTCAAAGCCTGCTGAAATGATCAGGTAACCGGGTGCCATAAATTTGGAAACCACCAACGAATCATTGGGGAAAATATAACCGTTGCTGAATTGTGATCTGAAGTTTACAAGTGCAGTCAGACTGACATGATCGAATATTTGATGACCTGCCTTGGATTGTAATTCCAGCACATCCGTATTCTTCCGCGCCGTACGGTCATATTTTGTGGTGATTACACCGTACTGCAGGTTTGCGAAGCTGCTCCAGTAATTTTTACCTTCCATATAATTTGCAAATCCGGAGCCGATGCCTGTGAATGAGAGTGAATTTTCACCGCCTGCAGCCCAGTTATGAAACGCTACCTGGTTGAACTGAATTGAGATGAATCCACCTTTCTTCCACGAAGTGTCACGGGCCAGGGTATCCTGGGAAAAACATTTGAAAGAACAAGCTAAGATAAATATGAAAGTGAATATTTTTATCATAAGTCTTCAGTTTAAGTATTTGAGGAAGAATTTAAAAAGGACATTTATTTTTTTAACAAATCTCTGATTTCCATGAGCAATTGCTCCTGAGCTGAAGGAGCAGCGGGTGCAGCCGGAACCTCAGCTTCCTTTTTACGCATGGCATTAACTCCTTTAACCACAAGAAAAATGCAGAATGCTACAATAATAAACTCAATGATTATCTGAATAAAATTCCCATAATTAATGGCTACTTCGGGCCGTATTATGGCACCGGCTGTATCGGTTTGTGCCTGCTGAATAATCAGCCTGAGGTTCTTGAAATTCACGCCGTTAAGGGCGTAGCCTATGGGAGGCATGATGATATCATTTACTAAAGAAGTAATGATTTTGCCGAATGCAGCTCCTATAATAACCCCCACTGCAAGATCAAGGACATTTCCTCTCGATATAAAATCCCTAAACTCTTTTATTACACTCATTGATCACATTTTTGGTTTGAGCGCGAAAGTAATTACCTTTCATTTCAAACTGGAACTTTCTGCAAATTGCATACCTGCCTTTATCATTTATATAAAGTGTTGCAGTTACCAGGCCTGCAGCTCATATCATTCATTTGAGTGATTCATTTCTTTCCCTCCATATTTAACAACATTGCCCGGATATTCCTTCAGTGCTGCGTGCAGACAGTCAAATGCCTTGCTCATCTCGTTGTTATTCAGAACATAAGCAATGCGTGCTTCATCATTACCCAGTCCTTTTGTAGCATAAAATCCTGAGGCAGGTGCAAGCATCACTGTTTCATTATTATAAGAAAATGATTCAAGAAGCCATTGACAGAATTTATCGCAGTCATCAACAGGAAGCCGGACAATGGTATAAAAGGCTCCACCTGGTTTCGGGCACAATACACCCGGTATAGCGTTCATTCTTTCAACCATTAAGTCTCTCCTTCGCACATATTCTGCTATTACGCTGTCAAAATAATCCTGTTTCACTTCCAGGGCCGCCTCCGCAGCAATCTGTCCGAATGTCGGTGGACTCAGGCGTGCCTGTGCAAACTTCAGCGCCGTATCAACAAGTGTTTTATTCCTGGAGATCAGGCAACCGATTCTTGCACCGCACATAGAGAATCTTTTTGAAACGGAATCAATCACCACCACATGCGCTTCCATTTCGGGAAGGTTGAGCACTGAAAAATGTTTTTTTCCATCATATACAAATTCACGGTACACTTCATCAACAAATAAAAACAGGTCATGCTTCCGGACGATCATTGCCAGCTCTTTCAATTCATTCCTGGAATAGAAGTAACCCGTTGGATTGTTGGGGTTGCAGATGAGGATGGCCCTGGTTTTTGATGAGATCAGTTTTTCAAATTCAGAAAT
>JBDSEA010000037.1:0-4916 GCA_039920305.1 Chitinophagales bacterium | reverse complement strand
GGCACTGAAACATTCATGAATAATACCGTTTGACACGAACCCATCGCCGGAACTACATGTGCCGTAAGTCTTGTCGAAGCTTTGAATGATGTCAAAAGAATTTTGATCATAACCGGAAGTTCCATATGGATAAGTTTGGGGGTAACCAGAGGCATGAAGGTCGGATGGGTTATAATCGAGGAGCATTACATCCGTTAATGTGAACATTGCCGGAGATTCGCAAGAACCACAGAAAGTAGAAACAACATAGTGACCAGTGTTGCAATCAATCGCTATTCCTTCAGCATGATCAGAACCGGTACTAGTGGCGTTAGTAGTGCTAAACCAAATTGCATTGTCAAGCAATGTTCCATCATTCGCTTTAAGTTTAAGCACCCAAATGTCACCATTGCTTTGCACCGCATCTCCTATGTCTCCATACTTCGCCCAACCCCGGCCCACTACTGCATAGTTTCCATTGAGATCTTCGGCAATGTCAAAGCCTTTGTCAGGATTTTTAACGGTTTGGCTTATAGCAAAACTTCCGTAGAATTGGCCCAAACCATTCGAACTCCATGCTGTAACAGGAGCTCCACATAGTGTGAGCTTTTGAACCCACACATCATCACTGAGATATGTGTTATTCGGATGTTTGTACGTGGTGCGTGCAGTACCGCACAAAAGAATTTTTTTGTCGCTGGTAACAAACACTGCATGCGCCTCCTCATCCTTATGATCCGGGAAGTCAACATGGTAATACCATCCGGTGCTGCCATCGAGATTTACCCGCAGCGCAAATGCATCTTTGCCGTGAGTGGCTTGATAAACAGTTGAGCCTACTACTACCAGCCAGTCAGTGGTACCATTGCCATCTTCATCTACTGGTGCAACATCCCAGGCGACATCTGATTGCTGAGAGCCATTCAGATCAATCTGCAGTGGTGCACCGCTGTTGAAACCGGGCACATACTGAATGTTAGTAGGAGTTGCAGGACAATCACACTGAGCAAGTGCTCTAAAACAAATTGACGAAAAGAATAAGCAGAGTAAGAGATTTTTTTTCATGAGGCTAAGGTTGGTTGTGCACGAATGCAGATTCAAATGTAATTCATACCCTTGAATTTTGAATGCTTCATTTCCTCTATCGGTCGGTATCTCGTCATCGGCCGATAAAACCGCATTGTGTATGTTGATGATCTTGCTGCCGGAATTTACTTCGTGCAGCGCAAAACAAGCAACAAGGTTTGGATGGAGAAGATGGTGAATAATTGATTTCATTTCTTTACAGCCTGATTCCCACGGTTCTCATTGGTATGAATTCAGTTGTGAACAGAAAGTGAAGAGTCCCAAAATTTTTCTTGCAGCAAAATTCCGGTAGTGATGTATTTAACGATCTATTTTATGATTCTCAGGTGAATTGGGGTCTTCCTTTTTAATTAGTTTTGTCCTTACAATAAATGATGGCTATTGTTGAAATAGGGAATAGCAATATTATGCTGACGGGGTAAAAATTTGCAGCAATAAGTATTTTTATCAGCATCAATTACGAACAAAAAGTTCAAATTTTGCCTTTACACGGCAATCACTGACATCAAATACTAATCGCCGTAAGCGGTCGTAATCCTGCCGGGTCACAAGAGAGCTTTCACCGGAAGATTTATTCATGAATATTCTCATCATATCTTCAAGCATACGTGAAAATGCATCCACCCGAAGGGTGGCAATTCATCTGTATCATTATTTATCACGTAATCCCGCAGGCATTGCAGAATTGATTGATCTTACCAATTATGAATATCCGATCTGGAAAGAAGTATTTCACAAAGAAATTAATCCGCCCCCGGAATGCCTTGAGCTTCACCACAAGTTGCTGGCTGCCGACGCAATGGTATTTGTTACTCCCGAATACAATGGAAGCTATTCCCTGGCGCTTAAAAACATGGTTGACTATTTCGGATTAAAAGTTTTTGAGAAAAAGGTGATCGGTGTAGCTGCAGTTTCAACCGGGGTGCTTGGAGGTGTGCGTGCAGCTCTTCAGTTGCAGCAACTCATACTTGCAATTTATGCGCTGCCGGTTCCGCAAATGCTGCTTGTGCCGCAGGTTCAAAAAAAGTTTAATGACAGAGGAGACCTGCTCGATGATTTATTTGCAAAAAATGTTGATCATTTTGTAAACGATTTTCTGTGGGTTGCAGAAGCACTTTATGAAAAAAAGAAACTGGTAATAGCGTAGTTCTGTATAAGCTGGTCAAGGCAAATGAACGAACCTCTTAAGCAATTAGGATCAGCGCAATTGCAACCAATGCAACCGCAAGTCCTGTTAAATTCATTTTAGAAAATCTTTCTTTAAAAAGAAGATAAGCGCTTGCCGCAGTAAGGATTACAATACCCATATTATTAACCGGGAAGATTACGGAGCTGCTCCAGCCCCCGTCACGTATGGCGACGATGAGATAAAACAATGAAAAATAGTTTGGTACGCCCAGTAAAATTCCACCTGAAATATTTTTTAGCTGAACAGTTTTCTTTTTAAGGATTAATTGTATGATCAGAACAATAACTCCGCAGCACGCGGCAAACAGAAAAATTGCGATATTAAAGCGTGAAGTTTCTTCTGGCAGGAGCAATTTTAATGTTACGTAGTTTACCACTGAATCATTTATCCCGCTCGCTAAAAATATGATTGCCGCCAGGATTATCCCCTGCGTTTTGAGATGTTTCTTATGGCCTGAATTTTTTACTGAAACAAGATAAACAGCTATAAGGGCAAGCACTACTGCAAATACTTTAATGATTGTAATGGAATCATGGTAAAGAATCATTGCCGCAATTACAGGGATTACCATTGATAATTTGCTCGCGACAGACGTAACGGTTGCTCCGATATGATTGGCCACATAGCCCATGAGATTGAAGACGAGGAAAAAGGAGCAGCCAAGAAAAAGTGCAAGCGGTAGCCAGGGTTTTTGAATAAAATCATTTATGTGCAGGCTCCCCCGTGAGATCAAAATCCCTGTTGCCAAACAGGTGATATAATTAAATACAATTGCCTGAAAAGTATTGATGCTGAATCGCTCGAAGATTTTAAAGCAGATAACAAGATAAGTGGATAAAACCACGCTGAGGAGAAGAGCAATCATGGCTTATTCTCCAATATAACAAGCTGATCGTCATGAATATTCTGCTCAAAAGTTTTAATACCCGATATTTTAGGGGCTGAAACTCCGGAGCTGAAAAAAGCAGGTGCAATAAAGATTCTTGCTTCATCCCACAAACCGCGGCTGATAAACGATTGAAGAAGCTGTGCGCCACCTTCGACCATCACTGATTGAATTTGCTTTTCAAAAAGTATAGTGAGGATATTTATAAGCAGTGCATCGTCAAAAGAGATTTGAATAAATTCCAGGTTCTCTTCCCGGTTTTTTTTCTTCTCAGTAAAAACAAGAGTCGGGATGGTGTGGTCAAATAAATGTAAACCAGGAGGCAGAATTGATTGACGATCCAGTACAATTCTTACCGGATTATTTTTATTCCATAGCCTTGCACTCAGTTGCGGATCATCAGAAAGTGCAGTATTGGTACCAACGAAAATGGCTTGCTTTTCACTCCGCCACCGGTGCATAAGGGTCCTTGAAAATTCGTTACTGATATTAGCGCGCATTTTATTTTCAGGTGCAATAAATCCATCCCGCGTCTGAGCCCATTTGAGTAGGATGTACGGCCTCTTTTTTTCGTGAAAAGTGATGAACCGCTTATTAAGCATGATACATTCATGATTCAATATTTCAGTCCGGACCTTGCACGCCGCGCTTTGCAATCTGTGTATTCCTTTTCCTGCCACCAGTGGATCAGGATCGGCGCATCCTATAATCACTTCCGGGATTTTCTTTTCAATGATCAGGTCAGCACAGGGCGGTGTTTTACCAAAATGTGAGCATGGCTCAAGATTTACATAAAGGCTGGAATGCCGCAATTGCGATTGATCACTTACGCTGCTTATGGCGTTCACTTCTGCATGTGCTTTTCCGAATTTTTCATGAAATCCTTCACCTATAATTTTCCCCTCACAAACAATTACACAGCCAACCATCGGATTAGGCGCAACATTTCCTGCGCCATTTCCTGCAAGCTCAATACACCGAAGCATGAAAATATCATCGTCTGTCATGAGGCGACAAATTTAGACATGATATTCGCGCCTGAATAAGATGGATAATGCGATGGTCTAAATAGTGAAATTCGTAGCGACCTTTCAGCCGTGACAATAAAAAACGTGTATGATCATTATGTGAAATCACTTGCCTTCCTGTATGAGAAAAGTGAAGCACAAAGGATTTCCCAATGGGTAATAGAGGATATCCTTGGAATTAATAAAACCCAAATTTTTTTACGTTCTGAAGAAAAAGTGAGTGAATTAAAAGCAAACAATTTAGCATGGAAACTAATGCGTTTAATGAAGGGCGAGCCGGTTCAGTATGTGACAGGTTACGCATACTTCTACGGCTTAAAGATCCGGGTAAATAAATCCGTTTTAATTCCGCGGCCGGAAACGGAAGAATTGGTGGAGTGGATTATTTCGGAAGAGAAGAATCGTAATGAATTATCTGTTCTTGACATTGGAACTGGCAGTGGCTGCATTGCAATTGCCTTGAAAAAGAATCTGCCGCTGGCCAAAGTTTATGGTATGGATATCTCAGGAAAAGCATTGCTGGTTGCCGGAGAAAATGCTGAAGTAAATAATACCGAAGTCAGCTTTGTAAATGAGGATATTCTGCACTTCAGGTCTAAATTGGCTCGCCCTGCTTTCAACATCATTGTAAGCAACCCACCCTATATTCCACAAAAAGAACAATCATCACTCCATAAAAATGTATTAAGCTTCGAGCCTCATGAAGCGCTCTTTGTCCCGGATGATGATCCTTTGCTCTTCTATAAGG
>JBDSEA010000036.1:0-9729 GCA_039920305.1 Chitinophagales bacterium | reverse complement strand
ACTGTACCGGGATTAGCTGCCGGTACTTACTATATTCGGGTTTTAGGGCAAGATGGAAGAAGCGGTTATACACTCACCAATACAATAACTCCGCCGGTGTATGCAAATGATCTGGAGCCAAACAATGATTTTGCTTCTGCATCCAATATACTTTCTACTGACACCGTTACAGGTCACATTGATTTCCGCTATAATGGCGGCATCTTCGATAATTATGATTACTGGCAATCCAATAACTGTTTACCAGGTGATATTACCGCTTCCGTTACCGATGACAATGGAAAATATGTTTACCTCTATCTTTATAATTCAAGTTTCGGACTCATTACTTCCAACTCCGGCTATGGGGGAGCTTCCGTTTCAGCTCTCACTCAACCTGCGGGCACATATTATTTCGTGGTTTATGCAACGGATGGCGCAACTTCCTATCAACTCACAACGAACCTGGCAAGCTCAACTCCTCCGCTAACGGTAAGCTTATCAGCAACCGGTTCAACTTGCGGCATGTCAAATGGCTCGATTAACGCTACACCAAGCGGTGGTACAACCCCTTATTCTTATAGCTGGTCTAATGGAGCTACTACTCAGGACATCAATGGACTTTCAGGAGGCACCTACACCATCACGGTGATGGATGCCAACGGATGTTCAGCTATGAAATCAATCAGTGTTTCGCAAACAACAGCGATTGCTCTAAGTGAAACACATACCAATGTGCTTTGCAATGGAGATGCTAACGGATCAATTGATCTCACAGTGGCAGGTGCTGTTGCCCCGTATTCTTATAGCTGGAGCAATGGTGCAAATACGCAAGATATCAGCGGACTTACAGCAGGAACCTATACAGTAACTGTAAACGACCAGAGTGTTTGCTCAGCAAGTCTTTCAGTTACTATCACACAACCTGGTGCCATCAGCATTTCCCAAACCATTACCAGCCCTTTATGCAATGGTGATAATAATGGTGCAGTTGATGTAACCGTAACAGGAGGATCAACTCCTTACTCTTATTCCTGGAGTAATGGTGCGATAACTCATGACCTGACGGGAATTGGTGCAGGAAGCTATACAGTAACGGTTACAGATAATAACGGATGCTCGAAGAATAAAACCATCAGCGTTTCAGAACCTGCAGTTCTTTCAGCTACTGAAACACATATGGATGTAACAACTAATGGTGGAAGTGACGGATCAATTAATGTAACAGTAAGCGGAGGTACTACACCTTATTCTTACAACTGGAGTAATGGAGCTTCCTCTCAGGATCTGAATAATCTCAGCGCAGGTACCTATTCCCTTACTGTTACCGATGCGCATGGCTGTACTGCTTCACTCATTGTAATAATTAATGAGCCCGGCTGCAATCTTTCACTGAGTACTACTAAAACAAATGTTAGTTGCGCGGGAGCAAATGATGGTTCAATAGATTTAACTGTTAGTGGCGGAACAGCTCCCTACACTTATTCGTGGAGTGATGGAGCTTCCACTCAAGACAGAAATAATCTGGGGGCGGGAACTTATACTGTTACTGTAAATGACGCGGGAAATTGTTCCAATACTACCAGCGCTACAATTACAGAACCTATGCCCTTAATTGCCTCTGAAACCCATACAAATGTTACTACAAACGGCGGATCAGATGGATCCATTGATGTAACAGTAACCGGTGGCACCACTCCTTATACTTATACTTGGAGCAATGGGACCTCTACACAGGATTTGAATAATCTTACAGCAGGCACCTATATACTTACGATTACGGATGCTCATGGCTGCAAAACTTCTTTATCGGTAACCATCACCGAACCCGGAAATGCATGTAACCTGGTTGTAACAACTACTCATACTGAAGTTAGCTGCGCCGGTAATTCAGACGGAACTATTGCATTAAATGTTATGAACGCACAAGAGCCGGTAACTTACACCTGGAGTGATGGCGGTCCAAATTCGGCAATACGTACTGACCTTAGTGCCGGTAACTACGATGTGGTGATTACTGATGCAAATGGCTGCAGTGCGAATGCTTCCATTACCATCGGTGTGATTTCCGTGCCTGCTGTTTCAATAGAGAGTTATGATTCAGGAACGGAATGCGATATGGGAAAGATCAGTTTTATGATTTCTGAAGGTGAGGCCCCTTATACCATACAGCTTTACCAGGATGGAATGCCATATGGTACACCAGTGATTACCTCCGATCCGGAATACGCTTTCACTGATCTTGGAAATGGTGAATACTACGCATCCGTTTATTCATCAGGCGCGGGTACTGAATGTGCTTCCAATAGCGGCAACGCTATCATCATGCCGATACCTCAGAATCTTACAGTGGTGGATATTACTGCAACTTCCGGACTGGTAACCTGGACGCCTCTTCCCTGCATGGAACAATATCGTGTTTATTACAGAGCTACAGGCGATCCGGAAAATACCATCATGATCAAGGTGGATGACAACTCAGGAATGCTTTTGCTCACTGGCTTAAAGCCAAATACTAAATTTAAAGTAAAGATTCAGAGTGTGGATCTTACAGACTGGAAAAATGTGAGTAAGCAATCAGTCACTGCTAAATTCAAAACACTGCCCATGAGGCTGGCAGATCAAGCTGCCATTTCAGCTAAGCTTACCGTGTTTCCAAATCCTGCAACCTCATCTGTTAATGTAAGTTTTATGAATGGCAGTGAGGGGGAGGTCAGTATCACTTTGCTGGATGTTACAGGCAGGATACTTTTAGCTCAGCAGAAAATTGAAGTCAGCGGAATGGTAACTGAGGAACTCGATCTGTCAGCTATGAGTGCCGGGGTATATCAGCTTGTGATTATTTCAGCAGATGGTATCAGAATGAATCAATCTATTGTAAAGGTAAAAGAGTAAACCCGCTTACTTTTCGCCCAAACCTCCGGTAAGAAATTGCCGGAGGTTTTTTTTGCCTGTGTGAAAAAGCAAAACTGCGGTTACAAAACAAGATATATTTCACCGCTGTTATCTTTACTTGTCCACAGAATACCCTGGTTATGGAAAATGAAAATCAGAATTCTAAATTTCAACAAGCTGAAAATGATAATGCTGGTGCCAACGCCAGTAAGGTTACTGCAAAGAAATTCAAGCTTGAAAAGGGTGCAGAAGCCCTGCTCCGTCTCAATTTGAGGAACCATATGGATCTGAGTGATATGGCAGACAGAAAAGCCAGTCTGCTGATTACCATCAACACCCTGGTAATTTCCATTGTAGCCTCGTTGCTCTATACGAAGCTTTCGGAAAATGAAGAGCTAATTCTGCCTACCCTCATTCTTTTAGGTACTTCACTGGTTACCACCATTCTTGCAGTCATTTCAACGCGGCCCAAGGTTTCAAAAGGAAAGTTTACCACCAGGCAGGTAAAAAATAAAGCCGTCAATCTTCTTTTCTTCGGTAACTTTCACAAGATGTCACTTAAAGAATTTCTGTGGGCAAGTGATGAAATGTTTCATGACCGTGAATACATGTTTGATGCCCTCACCTCTGATATTCATTCCCTCGGAGTGGTAGTCGCCCGTAAATACAGGTTTCTCCATTATGCTTACAATGTATTTATGTATGGGCTAATAGTCTCCGTAATTGCATTTGTAGTGAGTTTTTTCCTGGCGTATGATATGGTTTGAGCATTGTGATCTGCTGTTGTAATGCTGGTAAATGCATATCGAAAATCGCTCAAGCACTTCATTTCAGCCAGCTCAGAGTAATTCGGTCAGGGACTAACCTGATTTCATTATTTCCCGCTCCCCTTCTTACTCGCTACATCCATATATACCGCCAGCACCAGCACAGCTCCCTTGATTATATCCTGAAAAAAGGGATCTACATTAAGGATGCTCATACCGCTATCAAGTGACGACATAATGAGAGCGCCGATGATGGCTCCAAAGATGGTTCCGCGGCCACCGCTCAGTGAAGTGCCGCCAATTACACAGGCGGCGATTGCATACAGCTCATAGCCGCGGGCTGCATCGGGTGCTGCACTACCCAGGCGCGCGGTATAAATGATTCCGGCAATGGCACACATCAACCCACTGATGGCAAAAACCAGCATCGTATTTTGCCTGATGCTGATGCCGGATAGAAAGGCGGCTTCACTGTTACCTCCGATTGCAAAGATTCTTCTTCCGAAAACTGTGCGCGTAGCTATAAAAGAAAACAACAGGGCAAGCATGATCATAATGATGACGGGAACAGGAATAGAATGGCTTAAGTCGCTGGATATGCTGTCTGATTGCTTAATAGCTTGCTGGTACCAGTCACTGTGATACAGTGGCGAGGAATCAGGGAGTTTTATTGGAGTAGTGATTGGTGTTTTCGTGTGCGCAGTGCCACTTTTCACCATCACGAGCATAAATCCAATCAGTAATGCAGATACGAAAGAACTTTTCACCACTGTCATGATTAATGATTCTTTCTGCATGCCATGTTTCGCACGCGATGCGGAGGACCGGAAAACAGAATACACAGCAATCAGTACAGCAACAGCAGTTATGACCCAGCCAGCAGGTACGCTGAGAAAGCCACCACCAAGAAACTGAAATCCGCCCGGAACAGGAATGGTGGTACCCTTCATCCATGAGCTGATCCACCCCCTGAATATCAAAAGTCCGCCGAGGGTGACAATGAAGGCGGGAATCTTCAGATACGCAACAAGCCATCCCTGTGCAGCACCAATCAATATTCCGAAAAGAATGGTAATTCCAATGGCAACAGGGATGCTCAATTGATGGTTAGCCACCAGTATTGCCGCAACTCCACCCGTTAAGCCCACTAACGAACCGACAGAAAGATCAATGTTTCCAGACACAATTACGAGTACCATTCCGATCGCGAGCAAGGCAACAATAGAGCTCTGCCTGAATAGATTAACAATATTCTGGGGTGAGAGAAAGATGCCGTGCGTTACCAATTCAAAGAAGATGCAGATAGCGATCAATGCGAATACCATCATGAGCGCACGGAGATTGGTAAAAGCTGAAAATTTCATTCAGGTTTTTTTTAACATTTCCTCTTTTTTAATGCAATCCTGCTTGATAGCAAATGATTTTTTGATTTAATTGTAGTGCTGTCCCGTAGCAGCAAGCATCACCTCCTGCTGAGAAGTATTTCTGCCTGAAAACTCTCCTGCCAGTTTGCCGTTGTGCAAAACCAGTATGCGATGACTCATGCCGAGCACTTCAGGCAGGTCACTTGATACCATCACCACTGCCATTCCCTTTTCAACAAGCATATTCATAAGATGATATATTTCATACTTAGCACCCACATCAATACCCCGAGTAGGCTCATCGAGAAAAAGTATTTCCGGATTGGTGAGCAGCCACTTTCCTAGTACAACTTTTTGCTGATTTCCGCCGCTGAGGGTATTGGCTGCTGCATCGGGGGTTTTAACCTTAATCCCTACTGATGAGATCGTTTCCAGGTTTCGCTTCAGCTCTTTTGAAAAATCCAGAATTCCATGCAACGCAATGGCCTTTAATGAAGCAAGGTTCAGGTTTCTCCCGACTGACTGTTCGAGGATCAATCCGTACCTCTTCCGGTCTTCACTCACAAGTGCCAGTCCATTTTGAATGGCCTGCTTTGGTGAATGAAAAAAAACCTGCCTGCCCTTGTAAAAAATTTTTCCCTCCAATTTTCCTTTCCAGGCCCCGAAGAGCCCACTGAGTAATTCAGTCCTGCCCGATCCCATCAATCCTGCGATGCCGAGGATCTCTCCCCGCCTCACTTCGAAGCTTACATCATTTACTTTTTTCTTTTCAGAAATTTCAGCATCGAAGAGCGTAAGATGCTGCACTGATAAAATGGCATCAGCCTGCCCCGTCTCTGCACGCGGATAAAAATCAGTGAGTTCTCTGCCCACCATCAGCGAAACCAAATCCTGTTCAGTAATATCCTTGACATTTCGGGTGGCAATATATCTCCCATCACGCATCACGCTCACCCGGTCACATAGCCTCATGATTTCATTCAGTTTATGGCTTATGTAGATCAACGTTACCCCTTTTTCTTTTAGTGTAAGAAGAATATGCAGCAGCTTGTCAATCTCATATTCTGAAAGTGCAGTAGTGGGCTCATCAAGTATCAGAATTCCGGCATTTTTTCCCAGTGCCTTGGCAATCTCTATAAGCTGCTGTTCACCAATTCCCAGTTTAATAACTTCAACGGCAGGATCAATATCCAGACCGAGCAGATCCAGTAATTTCTTTGACTCGGAATAAATCCGGTTATAATTGATGATGCCCATTTTTCGGGGCTCTCTGCCCAGAAATATATTCTCACCGGCCATCATGTGCTTCACCAGTGAAAGTTCCTGGTGTATCACCGCAATTCCGGCTGACTCGGCATCTTTGATTTTTACGAAATCCTGCTTCCTGCCCTCCAGAATAATTTCGCCGAAATGAGAATGTGTGGGATACACACCGCTTAAAATTTTAATCAGGGTAGATTTACCGGCACCATTCTCACCGCAGATTGCATGGATTTCACCCCGATCAACGCTGAAGGAAACTTCCTTTAGCGCATGAACGCCGCCAAAGGATTTTGAAATATTACGTATTTCTAAAAATGCCATTGCAGTACATGATTACTTTTTATGCTGTGATTGCTGCTCATATCCGGGATCATGCGACATTTATTTATAAACATCTTCACTCTTCTGATAACCCGATGCAATTACCGTTTCCCTCATGTTGTCTTTATCCACTGCCACGGGATCAAGCAGAATACCGGGTACATCAATCTTTCCATTGTTTATCACCCTGGCAGCTTTTATTACGATAGTATTGTTTATCATTTGCAGCGCTGCTTCAACGGCTGTTTCTGCAAGCGGCTGTATGGGTTTGTATATTGTCATGGATTGCGTACCTGCAACCACGCGGCGGCAGCCACCTATATCAGCATCCTGCCCGCTGACCAAAACTTTTCCCGCGAGGCCTTTTTCAGTAAGAGCCTGTATGCATCCTGCTGCGGTTGCATCATTGGATGCAACCACTGCCTGTATATCAGTAGTTTTTGTGAGGGCATTCTCAACATGTTTCATTGCCTCACCAGCCTGCCAGTCAGTTGCCCATTGGTCCATAATGATTTTTATTTTACCAGATTCAATGTACGGCTGCAACACATTCGTTTGTCCCTTGCGGAATAGCAATGCATTGTTATCAGTCTTTGCACCGCCCATTAAAATATAATTTCCCGCTGGTGCGCGCTCCACAATATAAGCAGCCTGCATTTCACCCACCCGCACATTGTCGAATGATATGTAGAGATCGAGGTCGCAGTTGCGAATAAGGCGGTCATACGCAATTACCCGTACACCCTGCGCGTGCGCCTTGTTCACAATGGTAGCGCAGATGTCTCCGTTGTGCGGCACTACAACCAGAATGTCAACTCCCTTTGCAAGCATGTTCTCTGCCTGGGCAATCTGCAGGTTATCATCATTGTTACAAGCCGCAACTTCTACATTACAACCAAGTGAGCTGGCTTTGGCAACAAAGAAATCCCGGTCGTGCTGCCAGCGCTCTTCCTTTAATGTTTCCATGAGCAAACCAATAGTTGGCTTATGTGAATCAGACTTTTGCCTGCAGGAAGCGAGGCAGATAAGACAAAAAATGAAGATAGAAACTTGAAAAATCCTGCTTGGGCTGTTGTTTGTAACTAATGAGAGCTGAGAAGTATGATGTGAGATGCAAGCCCCGATAAACGGTTGATATTCCATGCAGGGAAAATTTTTTTCAGGGTGAAAGTTGAAGGTTTAATTCCGAAATCCGAAATTCGCAACCCGGTATTTGGTCAGGTAGCACAAGGATTATCCGGATATCATGGTCTCATAGTTCAACGGATAGAATAGGAGTTTCCTAAACTCTTGATCTGG
This sequence comes from Chitinophagales bacterium, assembly GCA_039920305.1. Taxonomy (GTDB): domain Bacteria; phylum Bacteroidota; class Bacteroidia; order Chitinophagales; family UBA10324; genus DASRAJ01. Next base: position 1,841 of record JBDSEA010000036.1, on the reverse strand, counting down.
GTTCGATTCCCGGTGAGACTACAATATTGAGGCATATACTACTATATATCAGATAGTTAGGAGAAAATATTTAATTCAGGGTAAACATAGGGTAAACATTGGATTTTTTGTGAAGACTGTTAAAGGTGTGATCAATAGATTATGATGGAGTATACCTTTCTGAATGCTGGACTTTTCTTGAACCAACAGGATTTCCATTCCCAGCGCGAAGATTTTCCCCTTCCCCAATTTCACTATTGATTATCAGTGGCGGTTATGTCTTCTGCTATTCACTGATACCAGATCAATTCGGCTGAAACCCTACGCCTGATATATTTTCAGCAGTTATAATGTGATAGGTTATAGCCAACGGAAAACGTTTTGCGTATTATATCGAACGATATAAAAGTGTGCTCAGTACGTTCAAGATGATGAATTCCACTAATCCTGGAGTTGCAAAGCGTTTGGTAATTCACTACAACTCCTCGGCGAGAAACGGGGGTGTGAGGGAATGAACCGCGAGATCGAAAGCATTATCATATTTTCATCAGTTGGTTACAGAAGTGCCCTTTTTTAACAATTAAGCACTAATATTTATTTTTGCTTTCATGGAATAATTTATTAAATATTTTACATAGATTTGGGTAACTAATTTTGGTGTCTATGAAATACTTATTCACTTTTCTTTTTCTCGCTCTTCTTTCTTTTCACGGGAAAATTTCTGCGCAAACAAAGATCCTGGATAGCAAAGTTGACTGGACAGCCGGCGATCTCACATTGTATCTCTCTGATAGCCTAGCAACATCAGTTTCAGTTCAACTTGGGACAAGCTTTCAGGCAAATGATGTCTATAATAGTTCTTCGCTTTTCCTCGGAATCGATCTCCCATTAAGCAATACTATTGTGATCCATTTAACAAACGTGACTCCAGGCATCTACTATGTCGATGTGAAGGTTAATGGTGCCGATAACAACATTGAAGAAATGGAATTTCAAACGACGAATTAATTGATTTCAACTACGGTCAATAATTGATCGTTGTTTTACTCTTTGCCTTTTAATATCACGTGTAAATCCTCCTCCCATGAAAAAATTTTTCTACTTTTTTGTTCTTCTTTCTTTTTTATCCTCTTCACTTTTCGCAGTTAATTACATTTGGAATCCGACAGGTGGGTCTACGAGTGCTAACACAGCTGGCAACTGGAGAAAAGGAACTGGTGCTTGTGGGAATGCAGTTTCAACGAATGTTCCCGGTAGTAACGATACTATCACCTTCACAAGTACTTGCAGCAATGCAAATTGCCACATCAATGCAAACTTCACGGTGAAGTTGATCAATGTCAAGAGTAATTATACTGACACAGTCTTCGTGGATGCCGGAAAAACGCTGACCTTTGAAACAGCTAGTTTGCTATCCGGTGTGTTTAAATGCAGTGATGGAGCGGTCACGTGTAATAAAAGTCTCACTATTAACGGAATGAAGTTCATAGCTCCTTCAGGAACTTTAACAGTTGCTGGTAATTTTAGTTGCATCTCTGCAGGATTCAGTAATAACAATGGGAGTGTTGTTTTTAAACACGGTCCGATTGTAGGCACACGCGTTATAACGAGCACTTCAAATTCAGTTACCCTTGTTTTCAACAATGTAAAATTTGACGCGCCTGATAGTAATTTTCAAGTAGATGTGAGAAATATTACAATGGAAATTGATAGCCAATTATTACTATCTGGAAACCGTCAACTCTTTATTAATTCAAGTACAAGTAGTGTGATCAATGTAAAAGGAAATATTGAAAGCATTAATTCTAATAGTGTTGGTGGCGGTACAGTCACTTTAGTAGTGAATGGCACCGGAACTCAAA
>JBDSEA010000035.1:0-43481 GCA_039920305.1 Chitinophagales bacterium | reverse complement strand
GGGTTTAGCAGGAATACCCGCTTGTTCCCCTCTTAATTAGCTCTGCTTACTTATCCATTGTCCTGAATGCTTCCTTCAATTCAATCTTATCATCGAAAGGATGTTTTATCCCTTTTATCTCCTGATACTTTTCATGCCCTTTTCCCGCAAGTAGAATAATATCACCCTTGCCGGATATTGAAACTGCTGTGCGAATTGCTTCCCGCCGGTCACTGATGGTTAGGGTACGTGATAGTTTTTCCGGCACAATTCCCTTCTGCATTTGCTCCAGGATCGAATCCGGCTCTTCGCTTCTCGGATTGTCAGAAGTGAGAATGATCTGATCACTCAATTCACTTGCAACTTTCGCCATCACCGGTCTCTTCGCCACATCCCGATCGCCCCCGCAGCCGACTATAGTGATGAGCTTTTCATTACCTGTTCTGATCTCTCTGATGGTTATCAGCATCTTCTCAAGCGCATCAGGCGTATGCGCATAATCCACGATACCCATGATTTTATTTTTCTCGCTCAATACGTAATCGAATCTGCCCTCTGCAGGTTTTAGTTTGCTGATTACGGTAAGCACCGGAATCTTTTGTTCCCCAAGGATTAAGGCTGCGGCATAAATAGCCAGCAGGTTATAACCATTAAAGCTTCCTACCACAGGTGTATAAACTTCCTCGCCATCAATCTGCATAACCATCCCGTTAAAGCTTATTTCAAGTATGCGTGCTCTGAAATCAGCGGTTGACTGAAAGGCATATGTGTAGGCGCGGGCACGGGTATTCTGAAGCATGACGGCGCCATGCTTGTCATCGGAATTTACAAGAGCAAAGGCATCGGCTGGAAGCTGATCAAAAAGCTTCTTCTTCGCCGCGATATACTCCTTGAATGTTTTGTGGTAATCAAGATGATCGTGCGAGAGATTGGTGAAAATGGCCCCCGAAAATTTTAACCCTGCAATGCGATTCTGATGAATGGCATGCGAACTTGCTTCCATGAAACAGAATACACAGCCTGCCTTCACCATTTCACTCAGTAATGCGCTCAGTTGCACAGCATCGGGAGTAGTGTGATTCGAAGGAATGGTTTTGCCGTTAATGCGGTTTTCAACGGTTGAGATCAAGCCGCATTTATAGTTTAACCCGCTGCACAAGTTGCTCAGGAGCGTGGCAACAGTGGTTTTTCCATTGGTGCCGGTTACTGCAATTACTTTTAGACGTGATGAAGGATTGCCGTAAAAATTTTCCGCAGCAATTGCAAGTGCTATTGAACTGTCAGCCACTTTAATATAAGTAATCCCTTCACTTTTGTGCGTCGGAAAATTTTCACATACAATTGCAACAGCTCCTTTTTTTTCAGATTCAGAAATGAATGAATGACTATCCATTTTAACACCCCGGGTGGCAACGAATAAGCTTCCTGCATGCACTTTTCTCGAATCAAAGCATACGTCATTCACCTCAATAGCAGTGGAACCACTGATCTCGACCAGTGAAATTTTATATAGTATATCAGATAGTTTTTTCACTCAATTATTTATTCCGGTTAAACGGGATCAGGATTCCATTCTTGTTTACCTTTTTATATACATTCCGCACGTACCGGCATTGTTGTTTAATCTTGTTGTCTGTGCTGCATTTTCATCAATCATCAATTTCACCTGCTCCCGGATACGGATATCAGACAGCATTCATCAGTTATGTTTTACAAGCTGAGCGTGATCGTTATTACTTGCCCCTTTTCAAATTTTGTTTCGGGTTGAATGCTTTGTGATGTCACACTGCCTGCCCCCCGTGCATTAACTTTCAATCCTGAGCTTTCAAGAAGGTAGATTGCATTGCGTAACCCCATGCCCTTTACATCGGGTACAATCCCTGTTTCCTCCAGCTCTTTTTTATCAGTCATCACTATTTGATCTCCTGTTGCCGTAACATTCACCCAGTCACTTTCTGAATTTGACCGATGTTGAATTCCAAGATTTCTGCACACTGCTGTAAGATCACTTTTGGATCCTGACTTGATTTTGGGTAAAACCAGAGAATCGTTTAAATGCGCTTCAATGGATTGATGCAAGCCGAGGTCACTTGAAAAAACTTTATCAGCAAGTTCTTTGAATACCGGGCCGGCAACAGCTGCTCCGTAATAGATGCCATTTGATGGTGCATTTACAACAACAATGCATGAATAAAGGGGATGATCAGCAGGAAAGTATCCCACGAATGATGACTGATAAATTTTATCAGCATACTTCCGTGTTTCGTCGGCAATTTGGGCAGTGCCTGTTTTACCTGCAATCAAATAGTTGGGATTTCTTAAGGAACGTCCTGTTCCGCTATCAACAACAGACACCAGTAAGGTGCGAAGAGCACTCAGTGTTTGCTCAGAGCATATTTTTTGTTCAAGCACCACAGGATGAAACTGCTGCTGGGGCTGACCATATTCGTCAATTGCTTCTACAAGATATGGCTTCATCATTTTGCCGTTGTTTGCAACGGCATTGTAAAGGGTAAGAATTTGAAGCGGAGACATTTTTACCTCATATCCGACGCTCATCCAGGGCAATGAAAAGCGGGTAAAGGTTTTGTCACTAATTTTTTTGATTAATGGCTGTCGCTCTCCGGGAATTTCAATATTGAGCATCTGATCTAACCGCAGGTGGTGCAGATGCTGTAAATATTTTTCGGGATTATTACGGTAAAACTCATCCACGAGCTTTGAGATACCCACATTGGATGAATGAGCGAACGCAGAAATAATATTTACCCGGTGCAGTGAATGACGCTCGGCATCATGCATGACCTGCCTGTAGTTACCATTCCAGTAGGAATGAATGCCAAGCTCAAGATCAACAGTATCATCCAGGTTAACATATCCGTCTTCAAGCAGCGCAATGATAGAAGCAAGCTTGAACGTAGAGCCAGGCTCATGACTTTCGCCTACTGAATAGTTGTAATCTTCTGCATAGCTTCCATTATCCTGTTTTCCGAGATTTGCCATTGCCCGGATTGCTCCTGTTTTCACATCCATCACCACGCAGCACCCGTGATCAGCCTTGTTTTCTATGAGGGATTTCATCAATGCATCTTCTGCAACATCCTGGAGATTTACATCAAGGGTTGTAATGATGTCCTTGCCATTTTGAGGATCTATTTCATTCTTATCGTTTATTGGAAGAAATTCGCCACCGGAAACTTTTTGCATCAGGCGCTTACCCGGAATGCCTTTAAGCTGTGAATTAAATTTACCTTCAAGACCTACGGGTTGTACTGTTGCATCGCGCATGTAACCGATTGTACGGTTGGCCAGTTCTCTGAATGGATATTGCCTCTTGTTATGCTGAATGACGATGAAGCCCCCTTTGAACTGGCCGAAACGTAAAATCGGAAATTTCTTAATCGTCTGCAGATCAGGATAACTCACATCTTTCTTCACCAGGAAATAGCGCTCACCGCGCGAGCGGGCTGCCACAAAAATTTTTTTATAATCGGAAGAAGATTTGTCTTTGAAAAAACTTGTCATGCATAAGCTGAGCGAATCAATATTTTTCCGGAATACATCTTTAGTAAGTCCGTCCGCCTTCATATCCATTCTTAATTCAAAAGAAGGAAGTGATGTTGCAAGCAATCTTCCGTCAGTTGAATAAATGTTACCGCGCTCCGCTGCTACTGTTGCATACTTTGTAGTGATGCTATCAGCAAGGGAGCGGTAGTAGCTGCCCTTTACATTTTGAATATAGAAGACCTGGGAGATAATACCGATGCCAAGAAGTATCAGCATGAGGTAGGCCAATCCGATTCTCCAGAAAATTTCTTTTTTATTGCTCATTGACTATCGTAACAATTTTATTCGGAGGCTCACGTAACTGCTTCAACCCTGCCGGCTCCACCATTTTTGCCACTTCAGATTGTTTACTCAGGTATTCGAGCTGGGATTTAGTAGTCATGTATTCCCATCGCAGCTCGTTCAATTGTTTTTCGATCTGATCTATTTCCCTCACATTTTTTTCTGCATAGTGTGAATTAGCGATGTAAAGAATTCCGACCCCCGCTAAAAAGAATATGAAAGGAAGATTTCTTATGACGGTCCGGTGATGAACAAGACGGCTCAGGTCCAGCGATTCATAGAGCCAGTTCTTTTTTGAAGGCCTGCGCTGCAGCTTTTCTTCGGCAACAGGATCAGATTGTGGCGCAGCATCTTCCCTTACTGAATTGATTTCTTTCATCTGAGTTCTACTTTAAGTCTTTCTGCAATTCTCATTTTAGCGCTTCGTGCCCTTGGATTTATTTTAATCTCCATTGCTGATGCTTCAACAGGTTTTTTGTTGACAGGCATGAAGAATTTTTCCTTGTTGCCGAAACCATCCTTTATTTCGATTCCATCCGTATTTCCTGACCGTATAAAATTTTTAACGATGCGGTCTTCAAGGGAATGATAGGAAATCACCACGAGCCTCCCGCCGGTATTTAGTATTTCCATGCTTTGCCTGAGCAAATCTTTCAGTGCATTTAACTCGTCGTTTACTTCCATGCGCAGCGCCTGAAATACCTGGGCCAGGTAACGGTTGCGGTTCCCCCTGATACATCCATCAATCACCATGATGAATTCTTTAATCGTATTTATACTTTTCTCTTTCCGTGCTTCAGTGATTTTTTCAGCCAGTGTTTTTGCATTTCTTACTTCTCCGTATTCACTGAATATTTTCTGTAATAGAGCTTCGGAATAGGTGTTGACAATCAGGGCTGCTGTTTTTTCATTCTGTTCATCCATCCGCATATCCAGTACCCCTTCGAGGCGGTGAGCAAATCCACGATAAGCATTGTCAACCTGAAAAGATGAAACACCAAGGTCAGCAAGCACCCCGTCAACCTTGGTTATGCCATGAACCCTTAGCATCCTTTTAATATGTATGAAATTTTGCCTGATAAAAATCAACCGCTCATTCATCATTATATTTTTTTCTGCTGCTTCATCCTGATCAAAGGCGAACAACCTTCCTTCATTCCCTGACAGAAATCCCCCGGACAGTTTTTCAAGAATCGCTTTCGTATGTCCGCCGCCTCCGAATGTTGCATCTACATATACCCCCTCATTTTTAATGTTTAATCCTTCTATGGCTTCATTCAGTAAGACAGGAACATGGAAGATTTCAGGTTTCGTCTTATTTATACCGGGATTTTCTTCTTTCACATTTCAGCTTTCAATTAATTTTTTCTCATTGTCGAACGGTCACCATTCAAACGTCATTGTTCCCAGCACTTTCTGCACCTTCTTCTGTTTCGCCGGCATATCCTTCACTCTGTTTTGATGGAAAAACCTTTCATCCCATATCTCAATTCGATTCAGAAAGGCCTTGATAATGATGTCTTTTTTTATCCCGGCATAATGCAATAATGTTTTGGGAATCATGATCCGGTTCGAATTATCAATGATGACTTTCGTGGCACCATCAAAGAGGAATCGCAACGCATCAATATTGTCCTGATTGAAGTGACTGATTTTTCTTACGGTATTACTTAGTATTTCCCAGTCGTGAATTGCATACATCACCAGGCATTTGTCAGTTGCCCGCAGCATCATGAAGGTGTTCCTGGCATTTACCGGGACCTGCTTTTTTAAAGCTGCAGGAAAAAGGATACGACTCTTGCTGTCAAGTGTGACCGGATACTCGCCGTTGAAATCTGTTTTCTGCATGGAGTGAAATCGCGTTCCAAATGTAAATACATTTTTTACACTTTATTACACTTCTTTACACAAATGTGGAAAATTTATTTTTTACCCCATGAAAGAACACCTCAGTCAGAGTGTGGAGAGATTAAATACCAGCAGAAGAATTAGTGTAAAAGCGATATGCTCCATTCATTCGAGAAGGTGTCATAGCAACTCAGAGGGGAGCATAGCGCGCTGCTGTTAAAACTCAGTAATCAATGTGGCAATTGCGGGTGCAGCAATTTCATTAGCCTTCACCGTAATGTGCGACATGGCGTAATATGGTTTTCGCTCGTCTAATTTTGAACTGATGTAGAATTTCAGCTGCTCCTCAGATTTTCCGCTTAGCAGCGGACGATGAAGAGTTTCAGGTTTTAACCGCTGAAACAGGAATTCAGGTGTAAGCTTGAGATAAACGGTGAGGCCGTGATCATTCATCCATTTCATATTGTCATAAAAGCAGGGTGTTCCCCCGCCTGTAGCAACAACCACATTTTGTTTTTGCGAAATTGATTTCAGCACCGAAGATTCTTCGTTTCGGAAATACTCCTCTCCATTTGCAGAAAAAATTTCAGCTATTGAAACACCTCCTTCTTTTTCGATTGCCTCGTCGAGATCAATGAATTCGTAATTCAACAACTGAGCAAGTTGTTTTCCGAGAAAAGTTTTTCCGGAACCCATGAAGCCGATGAGAAAGATTCTTGACATTAACCTGAGAGGTTTCAAGTTCCTCTTATTTGACTACAAGCTTTTCTGTAAAAGTTTCAAAAGCTGTTTCTAACTTTATAATAAATAATTCAGGTGTTAGCGTTTTTAAGCTCAGGCTTATATGATTTTCATTTCTTAAAACTTTATTTCTAAGAACTTCCCGGCCTCTTAGGTCATAAATTGATATTTCCCCATCCCCTGGAAGCAGGTCAAAATTGACCATGATATGATCATTTGCAGGATTGGGAACTATAGAAAACTGATGAGCAACAGGCTTCATGACATTTACTGCAGTAATATCCTGGTTGTCTTCCAGGGTAATAATGCATACATCATAAGCACCGTATGAATTTAAATCGTAAAGATCAAAATTCAAATGATCATAATAGTACTCAGCGGTGTATATAGTACTGTCTCTGCCAATAACAAGACTATTACCTTCATTTTGTCCACCCCCTAAATTCACTCCCCATTGAGCCACTCCATTCGAATCCAGTTTTATAAGTATGCAATTAGAAGCAGAATTTATAAAGGAAATAAAAACTCCATTTCCTAAATCTACATTTTCGGTTATGGCTGACAATAAAAATAGATTTCCTTCCCGATCTGTTGCGATATCATTCAGGGGAGTATAAACACCGTCTAAAGCTTTAACCCATAAAAATTCTCCATCCGATCTGTACTTTGCTACGTACGTATAGTAATTATAATAAGATGAAATCTGCATAGAATCAAATAACATGTCATCCTTTGCATTTCCTACAAAATATATGTTTCCCTGATTATCAAATACAGCCATGTTTAAATTTTCATAGTCTGTTCCACCCGCGCTTTTTGCCCAGAGATAATTTCCATTTGAATCAACAAGAGTGATATATGCATCATCATTTCCAGCAGAATTTAAGGTAAAGGGTCCAAGACAAATGTTAGTATAATAATATCCCGCTACAAGAATATTTCCACTGTTATTAGTAGTTATTGACTGTATTCCTGCCGGATTATCACAAGTATAACCTAAATTCCAGATTAAATTACCCATGGAATCAACCTTTTGCAACAAATAAGCTGTATCACTATTATTATACTCGCCATGCATATAGAGATAATCATTATTGTCGGCTGTAATCGGAACCGGATAAAAAGATTTTTTTGTCCAAAGTAATTTACCATCCGGTGAAAATTTAAATAAAATAGTGTAAGAACAATAACTATCGGGAAAACAGAATGTAGAATCATACATAAAGACTGAATCTTCACAAAATATAATATCACCATAAGAAAATCCGGATTCTATAGGTATCCCTGCTATGATATTTCCACTACCATCAATTGTTAGGCAAAATTGAGGATTAAAACTTGCTTCCGGTAAACCAAAATGCTTACTCCACAGAATGCTGTCCGTATCATTCTGTTTAAAAAGGTATACATCTGTGGACCCTAATGGGTATAGAGAATCCTGTGCTATGCTCAGATCTGGGGAGCATTCACTCAAGATGATTTTATTACCCAGACTATCAATCTTAAGATATAAAATGTTGTCATAATCATTTCCCCCGAAATTATAAACATTAGTGATGTTTTGTCCAAGGAGTGAATTAGCAAGAAATATTACGTTTAAGAAAACACCAACACGAAGATTTATCATAGTTAATGTGTTTTTCCCAAGATATTAGTTTTAATTAATTGCATATCCGAATCGTATGTCATGTGAACCCATCCCGCAAGAAGGAAACCTCCATCAAAGGATTCTGTTAAGTTACGAAGTTCCCCATTGTATTTATAATATCGGGCAAAACCCGGTACACCGGTGGAATCAATTTTAAAAAGGATTCCACGATTACCCCATTGATATGGAATATTAGTAACAATATAATAATTACCGTCTTTAAAAATTGCTGAAGATAGAAACTCCTCCTGATATGAATGATATATATTAAAATATTGCCTGTCTAATTTAATATCCCCAGTAGTATTTGTAATAATTATTCTAAGAGCTGAATTGGTCGATATTCCAGTAAATAGAAATGTGGTGTCACTTAAAGGGGTGATAGATTGCACCTCCATGTCTGCTACAAGATTATCATTTATAATATCTTCTTCCGTATTCATTTCAACCAGGTGAAAACCGTCATAATATCCTATTGCAAAAAGATAATTCCCATTTGATAACCGATGAACACCATTTACAAAATACCAATCTTTATGTGCCCAATCAATATTACCATTATAATCATACTTTACTATTACACCTTTTATCAGGGTGTGGCCGCAGGCTATAAAACCGTCATTTGTATCCATTTTCACATAATATACCGGACAATTGTATTTCTCATTTTGCCACAAAAGATCACCATTCTTATCAAATCGAAATAAAATACCAGCAGCAACTGCAAAACCGCTATCCGGTGTTTCTATAATATCCGTTGCCTCACAGTGAACGGAATCATAATATTTCTTTGACCATAAAATTTCTCCATTTTTATCAATCTTAATAAGAACAAAAGTATCATTATACGACGCATCTATTTCACCAAGAACAATATAATTACTATCAATAGTTTTTTCAATATCCGTGGCTCTTGCAGCTATCGGATAAACCTTCTCAAACTGGGGTTGAGAATAACTTGCGTAGGAATTAAATAAATAAAGAAGGAATAAGGAAAGGGATCTTAACATTGAAAATTCATGTTTAGCAAATCTAAGTTTAATTAGGCTTAAGAATCTTTTAATTTAGATAGGAAGGTTCTTTTTTTTCATTGGAAATATTTTGATGAAATTTCATTATAGGTTGGTAAATCATTGTAGTGCCACATGGCAACCGGCACAGGACCTTTAAGTAAAATCAACCCGGGGTTAGCGCGGATGATGGTTTTCAGCACTGTTCCGTCAGAATAATAAAAAGGAAAAGCCGCATTCAGCTCATGCCGGATGGGATCAAGCTGCTCATAGGGAGTTGCCGTTAATCCAATGAATTGAATTTTGCTCTCTTCTGCTTTTTTTGCAAGTTCTCCCAGTCTGGTAAATGATTCCCGGTTAGCTGCATTCATATCATATGCTACAACCCAGAAATGGTAACCCGGATTATCGAGTACTGCAGAGGTCAAATCATTATTCTGATCATCCCACACATGAAAGTCAGTGATCCTGGGCTTATCTCCTTCCTGAATAAGCTGATTTCCGGTTGAAACAAATTCCCAGTTAGCCACCCACACTGAATCATTCCACGGAAAATTATCACTCGGATAATCCTTAACTTCACCGGTGCCTTTGTTTTTATATGTGAGAATAGATTTGTAAATGGTTGGCTTTGATCCTGGAGGCAAAGTCATTGCCTCACGGATATTATTACCAATTTTGTAGGGGCGGAAATCAATGATGGGTAAATGACGCAGGCAGTAAACAGGGAGTAAAATGGACGCAGCTATTCCTGTTGCCATAACAATATTACCTGCTGCAGAAGGAAAAAGCGGGGTAATTTTTCTTCGGAAAATAAATATCACGACTATAAGAATTGTGAGCACCACGTCTTTATAGAATGTTTCTGAATTGGAAAGATGAATGGCATCGCCGAAGCAACCGCAATCGGTAATTTTACCGGTATACCATGAGTAGCCGGTGAGGAATGTAAAAAATACCATCAATAGCAGCATCAGTGTGGTAGTAAGCCGCATATGTATTCCAAAGATCAGCATCCATCCAAGAGCCATCTCAAGCACAATCATAGAAACAGATAGGAATAATGAAATGTTTTTACACCATATCATCAGTGAAGAAAGCCATCCGGTTTCTTTAACGGAATCAGCAAATACTTCGAAATATTCATCGAGCTTGTAGGAAAAACCAAGCGGATCCACTCCTTTTACAAAGCCGGAGAAAATGAAAAATATTCCGATAAAAATTGTCAGAATTCGCAGGAGAATTCTCATTTCTGTTCACTGATTTTGATGAGGGCAAAAATAGCGTAGTTGATAATGTCAAAGAGATTGGCGTCAATACCCTCGCTCACGAGGGTTTTTCCCTCATTAAATGCAATTTGACGAATACGCAGAATGCGCATCATGATAAGATCAGTGAAGGAACTGATGAGCATGTCACGCCAGGCTTCACCGTAATCGTGGTTCTTAGCGAACATTAAATTTTTTGCAGCAATCATTTTTTCATCATACAACTTCATTAATGTACCGGGTGGAATTTCTTCTTCAATTCTATCTCCCATTTCCAACCGAATCAATGCAATAATGGCATAGTTCACGACTCCTATAAATTCACTGTCCATCTCTTCGGCAACTTTTTTTACATCAGCCAGATCAATGGTACGGATGCGCTGGGCCTTAATGAATATCTGATCTGCAAGTGAGGAGAGTCGAAGTACACGCCAGGATGTGCCATAATCGGTGGCCTTTTTTAAAAAAATATCGCGGCAAACTTTTGCTTCGCCGTCAAATTGTAGTGTTGTCTTGCTTTCCAAAGTTTTAGAAAATACTTTTGACCAGTGAGTGCTAACCCCTGAATGACGCATTTGCAAAAACACGTATGAAAACCGGGCAAAGCATTTAAGTGCACCAGGGATCAGGTTTTTTTCAAATGCCGGATTCCACTTTGTTGCGAAAAATACAATGATTTTGTATAAAACACTTTTGAATTGCCGCGGGCGATTGCTCGATCTATCAACGCCTCAAGTAATGGGTATTATTAACGTAACACCTGATTCATTCTATGATGGCGGTAAATTAAAAACGGATGCAGAGCTCCTTGCTGCTGCCGGAAAAATGCTTGAGGAAGGTGCGGCGATACTGGATACCGGTGGAATGTCATCAAGACCTGGCAGTCAGGAAATTTCGGAATCAACAGAATTAATGCGTGTGATTCCGGCAATAGAAAGCATTCACAAGAATTTTCCTGAATCAATTATTTCTGTGGATACCTGGCGAGGCAAAGTTGCTGAGGAAGCGGTACAGGCAGGTGCCTCCATGGTTAATGATATTTCTGGTGGAAGATTTGATAAAAATCTTCTTTCGGTGATTTCCAAACTAAAGGTTCCATATGTTTTGATGCACATGCAGGGCACCCCGTTAACGATGCAATTCAATCCTGTCTATAACGAATCTGGATTAGATGATGGAGGTGTGGTAAAAGAAGTTTTTGATTTCCTAAAGGAAAAAATATTAAAACTCAATGAACTTGGAATGTACGACATCATTGTTGATCCCGGGTTTGGGTTCGGTAAAACCGTCGAACATAATTTCGGGCTTCTGAATCATCTCGATGTCTTCAAAATTTTTGGCTTGCCAATGCTTGCAGGGTTATCGAGAAAATCAATGATTTGTAATGTGCTTAAAGTAAACCCTCACAACGCACTCAATGGAACAACGGCTATCAATGCAATTGCACTGATGAAGGGTGCGAAACTGCTTCGGGTACATGATGTAAAAGAAGCGCGGGAAACGATTCAGCTTATTGAAAAAATGAAAGATTACTAAAAGATAAATGCCAGCATCAAATCAAATCACTAAGATGCCTGCGCGGAATCCATCTTTGCTTTCTCCTGAATCTCTTTCAAAATCTGGTCAGGGCTTTTACCGAGATTCTGTATTTCCATTTTCACATCATTGGTCATCTTAGAATCTGAAGATGAATATTTTTCAAGATACAGCTGATACAATTCTTTGGCCTTGTCCAGCTTGTTCAGCACGTTCGCGTATAAAAATCCTTGTAGAAAAACGGCTTTGCCGGCTTGCTTCGAGTGCGGATAGAAAGAATAGATTTTATCAAGAGTTTTTATTGTAGAATCATATTGTCTTTGTTTTTCATAAACGAGTGCAAGCTCGAACAGCAGGAAAGGACTAACTGTATCTTCAGGAAATCTATTTACAAATGCCCGAACAGCTTCCTGTGCGTTTTTTACGGCTAAGGTGTCAGAATGATTAGCCATTAGTAATTGATTTGCTTTAGTCAAAGCTTCTGTCGCATCATTCTTTCTCTGATCATGAAAGTTACAGCTCATGAGCACCATTGTCACAAATGCAAGAATTATTTTACTCATAAAAAATATTTAAACACAAACTTAAAAGAACACCCGGGATTAAACATGATTAAAGATTAGCGGAAGGGAATAGTTTTGTCAATTCATAACCTAACTGTTAGCCATATTGTGAAAACACTGAGGTTGATTATTCATAATCCTTTCAGCGGGACAGAGAAAATTTTTCTTTTCATCATTATTTTTCTTTCCACTTTACCGCGTGAGCTGATTGCGCAGAAAACGACACAGCGTTTTGCTACGATTGCTGATGTGACTATTGATTCGAGCAAGCGAAGAATAATTTCCAGATCTTGCAGTGAAGGGTCAAGCTACCTTCCTGATTCCCTGCATCCTGAATATACTCCCATGTTTTATGTACGCATTAATGTGCATGTGATGCAGGATGCAATAGGGCAAAATAATTTTTCTGAGGGTGAGGGGCGGAAATGGGTCAGGCAAATGGTACAGGATGCTAATCAGCGACTGGGTAATAATACAAGGATGATGCTTCCTCATGGGCATGATAATCCTGCACTGCCGGTTCCCTTTCGATTTGTGTTAACCGGGGTTCCAAATAATTCAAATGACGATGGTATTTATTTTCATGCCGATGATTCATTGTTCTGCATGAATAAAAAAGCCCGGGGCAAACAGCTGAACAGCGTTTTTGACCAGCGTCAATACAAAAAATATGGATTGCAAAAAGATTCTGTCATTAATATTTTCCTCATTGAGCATTGCCCGGATAGCTTAATAAGTCCTACCTACAAAGCTTCAAATGATGGTGTTGGTCTTGGCAACTGGGCCAAGCTCGCAGGTAGCTATTATATCTGGAAGCATCCGAATATTACCCAGCGGGGTGATACTTTCCGGTTTACCACATGGGATGCTGCGGGGTTGTTGAATCACGAGCTTGGTCACTGCCTGGGTCTTCAGCATACCTGGAATATGGATGATGGGTGTGATGATACTCCAAAAAATCCCGGCTGCTGGAATTTTAACGAGCCACAGGGATGTCAGGAGGTTTCAAATAATGTAATGGATTATAATGCTTATAAAAATGCACTTTCACCCTGTCAGATCAGCAAGGTGATTCAGAACTTTTATAATAATCGCTCTGTGGGAAAATATGCGGAACCCCGGTGGTGTGAATATGATTCTTCAAAAACAACCATCATTCATAGTGGTGAAAATGTGGAATGGAACGGATCCAGAGATCAGTATGGTGATCTGATAGTGGAGAACAACGCGACACTAACTGTCCGTTGCACCCTTTCACTTCCCCCAAGGGGAGAAATTATTTTATATCCCCGGGCAACACTGATATTAGAAGGATGTGTTGTTACTTCACGCTGCAGCGATTCCTTCGAAGGGATTAAAATTTCTACAAGGAAAAAACATAAGCCCATAATTAAAATGATTAATGGTGCAGTAGTACAGAATGTAAAGCATACCATTGGCTCCTAAACTTAATGATACATGTACAGGGGCATTCAATCTAAATTGCGGGAGCCTGAATTCATAATGGGTTAAAGCTGAAACAGAGGTATGAAATGTTTTGAACCCATAAATTAAAATGTAGCAAAAAAGAGCATTTACAGAATTCACAGCGATGGAAATTAAAATTGTAGCAGGTATTGATATTGGCGGAACAAATATCAAATATGGGTTGGTTAATGAAAACGGAAAGGTTTTAATACATGATAGTCTTCCAACCAAGAAATTCCCAAATGCTGAAAAATTTGTTGCGTCAATAACCAAAATTATTTTAAGTGAAGCACAAAAAATAGAAGGGGCAGAATTGCAGGGAATCGGCATAGGCTCACCCAATGGAAATTATTATTCAGGTACCATCGGGTTTGCTCCAAACCTGCCGTGGAAGGGAATCATTCCGATGGCTAAGCTTTTTATGGATGCTGCTCATCTTCCTGTGGCACTTACAAACGATGCCAAGGCCGCAGCGATTGGGGAAATGATTTTCGGCGGAGCTAAACACATGAGGCATTTTTATTTCATCACGCTGGGAACGGGGCTCGGAAGCGGAATAGTTGTAGATGGCAGAATTGTTTATGGCCATGATGGTTTTGCCGGAGAGATGGGGCATACTATTGTCTACGAAAATGGAAGGCATTGCGGGTGCGGAAGAAGAGGGTGCCTTGAGCAATACTGTTCTGCCACAGGGATTACCCGAACGTATCTGGAAATCATCGATCAATCAATAAGCAAGTTAAGTATTCCCCGGGAGGAGGTGAGCTCAAAATTTATTTATGAAAAATTTAAGCGCGGGGAAGCAGAGGCCAGGCAGGCCTTTGAATTTACCGGTCATGTTCTTGGAATTGCACTGGCCAATGCATGCTGCTATACAAGCCCTGAGGCAATATTTTTATTCGGGGGACTAACGCAAAGCGGTGATGCCATATTTAAGCCTGTGACAAAAAGTTTTCGAAAAAATATCCTGAATGTATATAAAGGAAAAACCAAAATCCTTCCATCCGCCCTTCCTGAAAATGAGGCCGGTATTCTTGGTGCGGCATCACTGATGTGGAATGAGCTGAAGAAATATGGAAAATGAGGATTTGATCGGTTAATCACAACTGAGGATTATCCCCTGTCAGATACTGATAAAAAAATTTCATGATAAATTTAATGCCGCAACCTTCCATCAGGGCAAGTAAGCAAATAAACAAATGCCTTGCTCTTGTGTGATGAAATTTTCGTGTAATAAAATCGCACCTTTGTGAGCTTAACAGCGATATTTTCAATGAAAACTTCAGCTACATTGATCACTTTAAACTTTATTGTCCGTGTGGTTAAGGAATGATGATTGCATTTGACAGCTTCCAAATCCTCAATTCAACTATGAATTACTTTTTCAAATTTTTACTCTGCATGGCTGTTCTAATCATAGCTGACAGGCAAAAAGTCTTATCACAAATTCTTTTCGAGAACAAGCCTGTTGATTCCAATTATATCAATAAGCAGGCAAGCAAATGGAGCGCGCGTGTATATGCGGTTTCAAAGGAGAATCGATTCTATATGTTCAATACCAACTGGAGCGACCGGGTTTCTTTTTTTCCTGAAACCAAAATTGCAACCGGCATCGGAGTTTCTTACAATAACCTTGCATTGGATCTGGGTATTACCGTTTTAACACAAAGTGAAATTACTGATCAAAAGACAACAGGGTTAAATTTCATAGGGGCCATTTATAATAAGCAGCATGTGGCAGATATCATGCTGCAAGTTAATAAGGGATATGTGGCTGTTGGACCTGATGACAGTAAGACATTACGTAATGATATCCGCGTCTTTAATTTTGGGATTAATTATGATTACCTCTTCAATTACACGCGATATTCCTTTAATGCGCCATTTATAGGAACTCAGGTTCAAAAAAAGAGTGCGGGCTCGCCGATGGCCGGCCTTTTTTTCACCAGTTACAACGTGAGCGGAAACGATACCACCATTCTCCCTGCGGCATTCAGATCCGGCTTTAATTCCGATGACCTTTTCTCGAATGCGAATTTTTTTAGTGGTGGAATAACGGCTGGCTATGCTTACACACTTGTACTCCCGGCGCGGTTTTTTATCATGGCCTCGCTTACCCCCGGGCTTGCATTGAACATCGGGGAAACCATCAGTGATTCTACCCATATCCTCGGCAGCCCTGTAACTTTTTCACCCAAGCTAATCACCCGTAATTCAATCGGGTATGCGGGAAATATTTTTTATGCCCTGCTTTCATACAGTCTGGATATCAATGATATAGCTCTTAACAATAAGTCGCAGTTAATTTATACTCCTGAAAAAATTAAAATGGTACTGGGCTACAGGATAAAATAGTGAGTAATTCGTTCAATTACAATTCTTCGATCTTTACTGCTTCTTTCATTCTGATACCCCTTTCTGTTACGTGGAGTGTGCAGGCTTCAACAGTGCGGTCGTGCTCGAAGAACAGAATGTAATTATTCTCAGCGGCGATTTTCAGAAATACTTCTTTCTCTTCAATGGTAATCAACGGGCGAACATCGTACGCCATCACATAGGGTACAGGAATGTGGGCTGCTGAGGGAATAAGATCGGCCATATAAACAATGGTACGGTCATGATAACGGATTACAGGAAGCATCATCGCCTCGGTATGACCATTCACAAAGATCATGTTGAAGCCGGGTATAACCTCATCTTCTTTTTGGATCATCTTCAGCTGACCGCTTTCCTGCAGAGGCAAAATGTTTTCCTTAAGAAATGAAGCGCGTTCTCTTGAATTAGGTTTGGTCGCCCATTGCCAGTGTTTTTCGTTACAATAGTAGGTGGCGTTTGAAAAAGCGGGGATAAGCTGTTCACCATTTCTTATAACTGCCCCCCCGCAATGGTCAAAATGCAGATGAGTAAGAAAAACATCAGTGACATCATCAGATGAAAACCCATGCTGCAGCAGTGAGGTGATCAGCGAATCATCACCATGGGGCTCATAATAACTAAAGAATTTTTCGCTTTGTTTGTTTCCAAGCCCGCAATCAATAAGGATCAATCGGTTTCCTTCTTCTATCAATAAGCATCTCATGGCCCAAGTGCATAGGTTCCTGTCGTCTGCAGGGTTGAGAACATGCCAGATATTTTTAGGAACCACTCCGAACATGGCACCACCGTCAAGTTTAAAAAAGCCGGTGTCAATGGTGTAAAGTTTCACGCCGTTGAAATTATAAAATGCAGGTAAATAGTTTTGATTTAAATACCGGCACTTGGGGTGAGAGCTACAGTTGGGAAGTCGGAAAAATACCGGCCCTGGCAGTGAGCGAAGTTATCTGTAAATGAAGGTTGAAATTAGAAATTGTAGGGGTAGTGTTTTATTTTGGTTAAGAGCAATCATTTCTTTAGTGATTCTTTTATCACCATCATTTTCATGGCACTGGCTGCCGCTTCCACGCCCTTGTTACCATGCTGGCCTCCTGCACGATCGCGTGCCTGTTCCATATTATCCGTAGTGAGAACACCGAAGATGAATGGAATATTATAGCGCAGGTTCAGATCCATGATGCCCCTCGCTACAGCCTGAGAGATATATTCATCATGGCGTGTTTCGCCCTTAATGATACAACCCAGACAGATGACGGCATCCATTTTTTTTGATTCTACCAGCATCTTGGCGGCTGAGGGTAATTCAAAGCTGCCTGGCACATTTAATTCCACCAGATTTTTTTTCTTCACCCCGGCTTCTTTCAATGAGGAAACACAACCTTCAAACAATATACCGGTGATCTCACTATTCCAGTCTGATGTTATAATGCCAATGCGTGCATCTTTTAACTCAAGATTTTTTTGAACAGCAGCGCCGGAAAGATTTTTTTTATTGGAAGCCATGGTGGGTTGGTTATGAAAGGCTTCAAAGATAGCAGGATCAAATAGCGTAATATGATGAAGAGTTGAATTAAGAATTTGATAACATAGCGGTGATAAAGAGAAAAATCAAATAATTATTTAATTCCAGTTTATAAATTTGAACCTCATGAATGTGACTCATATAAATTACGGAAATAAAGTAAAAATTAAAACCTTGCAGCCAGGCTTAAATAAAATGTTCTTCCATCGCCCGGAAGTATTCCGGGGCCGGGGTAAGTGTTTATCCGGCGGGTGTAGTATTTTTTATTCATAAGATTATTAATACCGCCTTTTACGTTAAATTTTCCAAAATCAAAAACACCATTTAGATCGAACAGGCCATAGGCGGGAACAATTCCTGTGATCCCATTGGATGATGACACAGTGTTCGAGGCATCACTGAAAATTTCGCTTGTAAAACTATACTGCAGAGTGGATGAGAATTTTTTATAGCTCCATGTAAATCCTGAGCGTGAAATTACATCCGGTGCATTCTCAAGCTTATTTCCACTGATGTCAATATTCTCACCTGCTGTTACAATATTGCCTTTTATGTAAACGGCATGATCAGTAGATGTGGATGAAAAGATGCTCACATCACCAATGGAATTAATTTTCATCCAGTTTAACGGATGAAATTCGAGATATGCCTCCAGTCCCTTGGCTTCCGTGGTTCCGGTGTTGGTGCGATAATTATAACTCATCTCTGCAGAATCCTGTAATGTGATGGTGCCCACCCTGTCAGCATAATACAGATAGTAAAATCCCGCATCGAATCTCAGAATATCCTTAATGCTGCCGCGAATTCCGAGGTCAGCCTGGTAACCGTATGAATCTTTCAAATCAGGATTTACCACATCAAGAGTTGCAGAGGGGACCAGATCAGAATAAAGAACCGGTTTGTAGGCCTGTGAAATATTTGCATAGGTATTCACATGTGTTGAAAGATTGTATTGTGCGCCACAGCCAAGCAGAGGAATATTTCTAACCTTATTATAAGAAAGGAAATCAGGCAGATAATTTATTGAGCCTGATGATAGTGTTTTCAAAATGTCTAAACGAATACCCGGCGTTAATGAAAATTTTTCACCAAAATGAAAAACATTTTCAGCGAAAACAGCATAGTTGTAAGTTTCAAAAACCACATCGGTCAGGTAGGGTGAGGTAAGGGATAAATCAAAATCAGTTCCTGTTGATCCTGTGCCCCTTTGCTGCCGGTGTGTGCGGCTGATTGAATAACGAAGTCCGAATGATAAAATGTTATTGTTTTTAAAGAACGCGTACTTGTGAAGAAGCCGGAGCTCATTTGCCCAGCTATTGTAATAATCACGATCAACCTGGCGCGGCACATATTCCAGTGTTGCCGCAATAATGGTATCTCCTATTGTTGGCGGAGCAATAAACATCACGCTGTTGCGCTGCCCGAGTATGTAATGTGAAACAAGTGAAATCGAGGTGCGGTCATTGAGCTTGAGATTGAGCTGAAGTCCAGGAATATTGAAATTCGGCTGAAAGAAATTTCTTGACCTGGTACTTTGATAGGGATTTTCAGAGAACATTGAATCAGTTAAACCGCCTCCTAACTGATCTACATAATACATTCTTGAGAATTCCACCTTCGCTGAAACATGCTCAGAGAATTTATAACCTGCTTCAGCATAATAAGTATAATTGTAATAATTACTATTCTCCCGATAGCCATCCGAACGGCGGTAGTTGAGGCAAGTGTAATAGTTGAGTTTCCCTATTGTTCCACCAAGGGAATTAAAAGTTGCTACGAGCGCATCAGAGCCAAAAGTTTGTTGTGTTTGATATACGAGCTTTTTATCTGCATCACCTTCCCGCATGATGAAATTTAGCAAGCCCCCGAATTGGGGTCCATACTGAAGTGATGCACTGCCTCTTATTACCTCAATTTTTTTAACACCCTCCATGGCGGGAGAATAATGTGCTTCCGGATAGCCAAAGAGATCTGAATTAATGTTGTAGCCATTCTGCCTCATATTCATTTCGATGCTTCGATGCGGATTCAAGCCTCGGGTAGCTACGCTGAGCTGGTTGCCAGAACCATCAAAATCCCAGATGACAACACCAGGTACTTTGGCAAATATTTGCCGGGCTACAACCTGTGCGGTATTGCTGTTCTGCCGGTCCATCTGAATCACATCATTGCGCTTGGCTACATAAACCATTGTGCCTTCTGTCTCAGGCATGCGCTGAACAGTATTCACTTCCTTCTGCCCTATGATGATGGTTTCATCGAGTACGTGCGCATCCGGCTCCATTATTACCGAAAGCTGAAGCGTCTGCGCATCCTCAATACTTATTTGCTTTTCGAATTTTTTATACCCAAGATAGCTGCATGCGAGAGTGTATTTACCGGGCAGTACAGATTTAAGGACATACCTTCCGTCTGAGCCCGTAATCGTATTATATTTTGTACTCACTAAAAATATTCCCGCCGCATCAAGCTTTTCGCCGGTGGATGAAGAAACAATGCCCTTTATCGTTGCTGTATTTGATTGGGCACTCAATAATAAGACATTAACTATGAAAGGAAGTAATGTAAGAATCTTCATAGGAAATTTTTAGCAAACTTAAATATTAAATCCAGCGGAGATTTTATAAGAACTTACATTAACAGCCGATTAACATGAGTGAAATAAAGTACGTCAATCATGGAAATGAAAATGCAGAATTTTTTTAGTCTGGAATGTAAAATTTTTTTTCGCCCTAACAATATTGTATCATTGAATTTCAAAACAAAACAGCTTTCATGAAATATCTTTTACTTCTGATTCCATTCAGCATTTTGAATGTGAGTGCACAGCATATAAAACTTGCTTCCGAACCGGTTCCTCAAAACTTTTATAGCATTCGTGATCAGTTTTACAGTCAGTTTGATGAGGATGAATTACAAAGAGCTGAATCAGAGAATGAACAAGGAAATGATGGCATACTTGAAAAATTTCATCGCTGGGAATGGCTGATGGAACAGCGAACTTTTCCTACGGGCATTATGCCTGATCCTGCTATTGCCCCCAAAGAAAGGGAAAAGTATCAGCAGAATCATCCTGAGGTAAATTCACTGCGAAATTCTAACTGGCAACCGGTTGGCACTGCGGTAGTTCCTTCCAAAGGGGGCGGCGCAGGCAGGGTAAATGCGGTGCGCTTTGATCCCAACAGCAGTGAAATTATTTATCTGGCCACTGCCGGGGGTGGTGTCTGGAAAAGCACAACCAACGGGGGCTGGATACCCCTCACTGATTTTCTTCCTGTTACCAGTACCGCTGATGTTGCAATTGATCCGGCAAATTCCAGTATTATTTATGTGGCCACTGGTGATGGTTATGGCTATGAAGCCACCTGGCAAAGTGATAAAGATTTCTGGGGAGGTGTTTATACTGCGGGAATTTTCAAATCAATGGATGGTGGAACAACCTGGGCTCCTACGGGCTTAAATTATAACCAGGATAATATTGAAATTGTACAGCGGCTCGTTATTCATCCCGCGAAATCAAACATTCTTCTTGCTGCAACACGCGGTGGCATTTATTATACGAATGATGCAGGAACTACCTGGATGCTTGCCGATAGTACTCACTGCTACGATTTTGCCTTCAATACAGCCCATCCGGATACAGTTTATTCTGCAGGCAATAAGGATGTAGTATGGTCCACCGATGGGGGTGCGACATGGAGCGTCCTCGCTGATAATGTAGCGGGTACGGGCAGGGTGTCAATTGAAACCTCCGATGCCAATGCTGACGTAATTTATATTTTTAATGAGAGCGGAACATTTAAGCGATCAGATGATGGTGGACTCACATGGCAGAATAAGCAATCACCCAATGCAAGCTTCTATGGCTATTATGATACTGATTTTGATGTTTCATCTGCTGATGAAGATTACCTGGTTGCTGCAGGCCTTACTACCACGGTTTCCAGTAATGGCGGAACATCGTGGCAATCCGCTTCCGTTTATACCCCGCATACGGCAAACAATTATGTTCATGCTGATGGCCATTGCGCGCGCTTTCTTCCCGGTAGTACTGAGGTGATTTTTTCCGGTAATGACGGTGGCATTTTTAAATCCATTGATTTTGGAATTAACTGGAGTGACCTGAGTGAAGGGCTCATGATCGCACAGATGTATCGTATGAGTTCTTCTGAAACAAATCCTGATGTGATGTATTCCGGCTGGCAGGATAACGGAAGCAATAAATGGGATGGCACCAGCTGGCAGCAAGTTTACGGCGCTGATGGAATGGAAACCCGCGTGGATTATACAGATGAAGATATTGCATACATCGAATCTCAATATGGTGGCCTGCAAAAAACCACCAATGGGGGCTTAACATTTCAATCCATTTCTCCTGGAGGAGGACCATGGCTAACTCCATATACCCTTGATCCTGTTGACCACAACATACTTTATTATGGAGGCAGCAGTGCGATTTACAAATCAACGAATGGGGGAAATAACTGGTCAAATACCAATGCTTCACTGGGCAATGAATGCTTCTGGGTTGCAGTTGCAACTTCTGACAATAATTACGTTTATGCGTGTGCGCTAAACAAAATAAAGCGCTCATCTGATGCCGGAGGTACATGGGTAGATATTACCGGAACACTTCCAGTGGGTACTGTGGGGATGAATTACATCGCAGTGAGCAGCAATGACCCAATGAATGTATGGGTTGCATTCAGCGGTTATGCTTCCGGTAATAAAATTTTCAATTCTGATGATGGCGGGGCAACCTGGAACAATGTCTCAGGCACTCTTCCCAATGTTCCCGTAAATACCATCGTGTATGAGAAAAATAGTTCTGATGGGATATATGCCGGAACGGATGTCGGCGTCTTTTACCGGGATAATACGCTTACTGACTGGGTCGCTTACATGACGGGCTTACCCAACGTAATGGTTCACGAGCTTGAAATCAATTATGGGGCTAATAAGCTGAGAGCCGCAACTTATGGTCGTGGCATTTGGGAATCAGACCTCTATAACACGATTCAATATGTAAATGATATAGGAATAACATCAATAACCTATCCGGTTAATGATGTTTGTGTGGAAGAAGTTTCACCTGTGGTAAAGGTTAAAAATTTTGGTACTTCTTCCGTTAATTCATTTAATGTAAGCTATGATATTGATGGCGGTATACCTGATATCAGCGGCTGGAACCTGAATATTGCACCGTTTGCTTCTGCCACCATAACCTTGCCTTCAACTATTATTCCCGCGGCGGGGATTCATACTCTGGCTGTCTCCACTTTGGATCCTAACGGAATCAGCGATAATAACCTGATCAATGATGCTGATACTTCAATTTTCAATACGGTGGCAACCGGAACTGCATTGCCATTTGAGGAAGGATTTGAAGCAGGTGTAATGCCCCCAGCCGGATGGTCGCTTGAAAATGACAACAGCATTTGGTCAGTAACTGCTGATGCAGGCGGTTTTGGAAATTCCGTGCACAGCGCAAAAGCAAATTTCAAAGATGTTACCTCCGGAACTGATATGCTTACCACACCCTATCTTGATTTCACGGGAATGGTACCGCCATTACACCTGAAATTCGATTGGGCTCACGCCAGTTATGGACCACAGCGCTCAGATACACTGCGCATCCGCATATCAGCTGATTGTGGCGAAACTTGGATGGATTTGTTTTATAAAGGAGGTGAGGATCTTGCAAGTGTTCCATACCAATCATCTGTGTATGTTCCTGCTGTTACTGACTGGAAGGAAGAGACTATTGACATCACCGATTTTAATCTTTTCAGTAAAATTCTTTTAAGGTTCGACGCTATTGCCAAGCATGGAAATAACCTTTATGTAGATGACATCAATTTAAACGGAACACCTCTTTCAGTGATGGAGCCTTTAATTCCCGCTGAAATTATCGCCTATCCGAATCCAACGAATGGTGCGTTTAACGTTTTCATTCCGCATACACAGGAGACATCATCCGTTGTTCTCTGTAATATGCTGGGCGAGGTACTTAGCATAACATTTACAAAGAATCAAGATAATTTATCAGGCGATCTTTCCTCACAGCCTGACGGGATGTATCTGATGAAAGTTATCACGCAAACGGAAATGCTGATGCTACCCGTTATTTTACAGCGATAAATTTCTTCCCGATATATCAGAAAAATTTAAAGCTGGATCCCGGATGTGAAATTTCTATTCCAATAGAATAATGCTTATCTATTCTGTAGTTGCCTCAGGGCTAACCGTTGCTTATATTCTTTTGTTTGCATTTTATATAAAAGGCTGGCTCGGGCTATCTGAATTTATTCCGGCCGAAAAAAATTTCGGAACCAGGGTTTCCATAATAATACCTGCAAGGAATGAGGAGTCAACCATTGGAAATCTGCTGACTGATTTACTAAACCAAAACTACCCGGCAGGCCTGTTAGAGATCATTGTGGTTGATGATTTTTCTGAAGATAGCACTTCGGTTGTTGCAGCTTCCTTTTCACCGGGCCGCATCAGGGTCATTCACCTGAAAGATTGTATTGGAAGTGGGGAAAAAATATTCAGTTACAAGAAAAAATCGCTCGAGGCAGGTATTGCAGCATCAGCCGGTGAGCTGATTATTACCACTGATGCTGATTGCAGGGTGAATTCAGCCTGGCTGTCCACCATTGTTGATTTTTATGAAACCACAGGGTGTCACATGATCCTGGGCCCGGTAATGATAAAGGATGAAAAAAATTTCTTTGAAAAATTTCAGTCACTCGATCTCATTGGCATGGCGGGAATTACGGGGGCGACTATCCGGATGATGTTTCCAACTATGTGTAATGGTGCCAACCTTGCTTTTCGGAAAAAATCATTTTATGATGTAAATGGCTACTATGGAATTTCTGAAATAACTTCCGGTGATGACATGTTGCTGATGCATAAGATGGCAAATCGGTGGAATGATGGTGTTCTCTTTCTTAAAAATCAAAATGCAGCAGTATTTACCCTGCCTCAACTGACTGTAAAATCGTACATCAGGCAAAGGATGCGATGGGCTTCGAAATCCGCGTCATACAGTGATATAAAAATTACAGTCAACCTGTTATTGGTTTATCTGTTCAATGTTTCTGTTTTAACGTCACTTGTACTTTTGTGTATAATGCAAACACTCATTGCTATATGCATTTTTCAGGTGGTCCTGAAATTAATTCTGGATTTTATTTTTTTAAATCTTGTGAGTAAATATTATGAGCGCAAAAAGCTGATGTATTTATTCCTGCCTATTGAGATTCTTCATATTTTTTATATTGCAGTGATAGGATTTGCAGGAAATTTGTTCAAAGTAAAATGGAAGGGAAGAATGGTGCAATGAATTCACTAACAGAGATGGAATACCGCATTCTCGATGAGTTGTACTTTCTCTCCTCTTTCGAAAGCGTGATTGAAAATTTAGGGGAAAGCAAGGATTTGATAATAGCAGGGATGAAGCATCTTCTGGAAAATGAATTAATTATTCAGGTAAAAATGAATGCAGGCAAGGAGGAAAAACTGGAAACTCCGGATTATCCGGCGCTTGAAAAATCATTTTTTGTAGCATCAAAAAAAGGATTGATCCTTCATAACAGCATAAACTAACGAGGTAAATTGCAATATTCTTTACATCACCTGTCATCAAATTGTGTATAATAGCCGTTATTCAAATGAGTGCCTTCGTGAACTTTGGGTAGAAAGTAAATAAATGAGTTGAAACCAGTGAACCCTGCTGCATTCCATATAGAATCTGAAACCGGAGAATTCGAGCGCCTCCTGAACTTAAAAGAGGAGCAACTGAATTCATTGCTACAGATAACACAGGCCATTAACAGTAATGTTTCTGCTAGGGGACTGCTTAAGTTGTTTGAGAATATTCTTGTAAAAAAATTAGGGGTTAAGAAACTTGCCATTTTCATTCACATTAATGACTGGGTGTGCACCAATGCTCATGGCATTGACTGCAAAAAGGCTGAAGATCTGCTATGCAAACATTTGCTTTCATTCAGGCAGATTACGCATCTTGACAGAATAAATCACCCATTGGCAGAGCACTTTGAAGTTGTAGTTCCAATGTATCATAAAGAAATGCCTCTGGCATTTACGTTTGTTGACTCGGTGCACGAAGATCATGTACCTCTGGACAAGCAGCTTAATTACATTCAGACGCTTTCGAGCGTTATTGCTGTAGCAATCGAGAATAAAAAACTCTTTCGTTTGCAGATGAAGCAGAAGTTTTTAAAGAGTGAAATGGAGATGGCTGGTCAGATGCAGATCATGCTGATTCCCGGAAAGCTTCCTGACAATGATCGTATTACTATGGCAGGCACCTATCTGCCCCATCAGGAAGTAGGTGGTGATTTCTATGATTATTTTGAGCTGGGTGAGGATGAATGCATATTCTGTATTGCAGATATTTCAGGAAAAGGTGTAGCGGCAGCATTACTCATGGCCAGCTTCCAGGCAAGCCTCCGTTCATATGCTGAAAAAGGCAGCTTGCTTCATACCCTCATTGAAAATCTAAACGCGCGCGTCAACGATATTACCCGGGGAGAAAAATTTATTACTTTGTTTCTGGCAAGGTATAATCATGCTACCCGGGTTCTTGAATATGTAAATGCCGGGCATAATCCGCCGATACTGATGCATAACGGTGAAACAACATTACTGAATGAGGGATGTACTATTCTTGGAATGTTTGAGAAATTGCCCTATGTTCATTTGCAAAAGATTTATCTTGCCAGCGAGTTTTTATTATTCTGCTATACGGATGGCCTGATTGATATACACAATGACGAAGGGGATACACTCGATGTAAGTCACCTTGTTGATTTCCTTCGTCAAAATGCTCAATTGCCACCTTTGCAACTGAACAATGCAATGGTTGATCACATCATTTCATATAAAGGAGTAAAGATGATTAATGATGACATTAGCTTGCTTACATGCAGAGTTCCGGCTCCGGAAGTATGATCATGGAAGGTGGTAAAGTCTCAGAATTTAAGTATGAAGAAATGGATTGCTAAAGCTCTGGTACAAAAAGCAGTTTCCTTTTTACCTTTTAGTCATTCCATCAATGAATTATTTCAAAAGTGGGTGACAAAAGGTATATTGCTTACAGATGAATATTTCATTGACCGGTTAGAGCATGCTAAGAATCATCTTCATTTTTCTGCCGTAATAACAGGGAACAGCCGGCCGGAATCATTTTTAGAAATAGGTACGGGGTGGTATCCCGTGGTACCGGTTAGTATGTTCCTTACGGGAGCAGAAAAAATTTATTCTATTGATATTAGTGCGCTCACAAATAAAAAGCGATTGATTTTAACGCTTCAGAAGTTTGTGGTATACCATAATAATGGAATTCTTCAGTGTTATTTGAGCTATCAGCCACAAAAATTTCAACGACTTATTGAAATCCTTCAGCAAAGCAACACAACTGTTTTTGAAAAGCTTTGCAGCGAGTTACAGATTCACTTTAAAATTGGCGACGCACGCAATATGCCATTCTTAAAAGACAATGAGATTGGATTGGTTACTTCAAACAACACCTTTGAGCATATCTATCCTGACGTACTCATGGGAATATTAAAAGAATTGAAAAGAGTAATTAAGCCTGACGGTGTCCTTTCTCACTTCATTGATATGAGTGATCATTTTGCTCACTTTGATAAATCTATTACCATTTACAATTTTTTGAAGTTCAGTGATCGTCAATGGAAACTGATTGACAATCGCATCCAGCCCCAAAACAGACTTCGTGTACATGAGTATAGAACGATGTATGCAGATCTTGGGATACCCATCAATATTGAAAGTGTAAGAGAAGGTGATCTGCAGGAACTTCAATCAATTCACCTAACTGAAAAGTATAAAACGGGTTCTCTCCGGGATGTTGCCGTCAGCCATTGCTACCTCGTTTCATCTATAGGGATCAATAAGGAGGTAAATCAATTGGAGCCTTCAAATGCAGGTTAACTCAATGTGGATTGAGCAACTGAAATATTTGCCTGCTTTTTGTTCCGGATGTCCTGGTTAATCAACAGGGCGATACAAATAAAATAAAGCGATCCGATCTTGTCAGTTTCTAGCAGGTCACTCAAAAAAGTATTTACATAAATGATCACAAGGCACAGAAGAAGCGCCAGTACATAACGTCTTTCTTCCTTCACTACAGTTTGAAAATAGATGCGCTCGCCATTTATAAAAATTACGACTGTGAGCGCAACAAAAATGATCATCCCGATCAAGCCCTGCTCAGTGAGCACAAGCAAGAAGTAATTGTGAATTGACGACCGCTCAGGATTATCGCTCACATAGGTCCGGAAGCTGCTTACGGTAAATGCCTTATAAAAATTGTTGAAGTTGCCGGGACCAAAACCCATTACAGGATGCTCCATCCACATCCTGATGCCGGCAACCCAGCGGTAGATTCTTTCAGCACTCGAAATATCCTTCCCCTCAAAAGTTGATTCCAAATGCTGAGAGAGATCAGTGTGATAGACCGTGGTTTCATAGTCCGGGGCATGGGTGAGGTAATGATTATTAATCCCCATGTAAATAAAAAAACAGATGCTTCCTGCAAAGGCAACTATCACTGCCGGCTTCATCAGCTTAAACCTGATCACGGCAATTACCATAGCCGCTGCTAACAATGAAAGCCAGGCTGACCGGGTATATGAAAAATAAACTGCCACAAGCATTAAGAGGATAGAAATAATCAGAAATCTTCTTTTTAAAGTTCTTTTTCTATACCAGCTCACTGCAAGTACAGAGAGAGGTATCATTTGTGCAATGCTGCACGCATAGTTAACATGATTGCGAAAAAATGGCAGCATGGGTGTATTAACTGTTTGAAATGTAAAGCCGGTTTTTGCATGGTTCACCAGCGTATACACCATTGTAAAAAGCAATGGTATAAGCAGGCACCAGAATGCAATTTTAAAATCCTCCACTCTTTTTATGATGATGGCAGTTACAAACAAAAATGTGGTGAGGTACCAGGTTTTGGCAAGAAAAAATTTAAATGAGACATAGGCATCTTCTGAGAAAATTGAAGTGATAAGAATCCATACATAATGGATGACCACGAGGAAAAATAAAGGGCTCTTCAAAAAATCGATGTTAAAAATTTGAGGCTTTGCAAGTACTAGCGTGATAAAAAGTATCATCAGGCCTCCTGTGAGCAACTCCGTTGGAAAGTCAGTTGCAAAGCCATTTGGCAACTGAATTTCTATGCTTAATGGAATGGTTATCAGAAGCAGGAAATAAATGAATTTGATATTAATCAGGCTGAGATAAAGAAATAAAATCCCGGATGGAATGAGTAACAGGTAATAATTCTCTGAGTATATGCTTACGGCAAGGGAAATAAGAATGATGGAACTGAAAATATAAAATATCAGCCCGGATGCTTTTTCAGAAAATCGGTTATTTAATAAGGCATTGCCGCTATGCATTTCTGAAAGCTTCTTTGATAGACTTGGAGCGTTCAATTAAAAGAACAGCCAGTGAAGCTAATATGAAAGCCACCAGCAACGAACCGAGCACAATTATCCACCGAATAGGCTTCGATTTCCTTTCAGCGGGAAAAGCTTTCTCAAGAATAAACAATGTGGGAACATCACTGGTGATTGAGGCACTGTATTGCTCGAATTGTACAATATTGTTATTCAATTCCCGGATGGCTCCTTTCTTTTTTTCCTCCATCACCTTCACTCTCTCTGATGCAGCATCATAAGCTGATCCTGTTGAGCTTTGAGCATCCTTTATTTGAGCAGGGAGGTCATCAATATCAGTATAAAGATTATACTTCTGCTTAAGATTGAAAATTGTATCTGTTAAATCCTTCACCTCCTTTTCCTTGTTCTTAAGCTTGTTCTGGTAAATCGCGAGAATCTGGTTTTTATTTTCATTGAGTAAATCGCGGTTAATCTGATCCACTTTATTCACGATTTCATTTACCATCTGTGCTGCAAGAAAACGGTCATGATCAAGTATATTTATGGTTACCGCGCCCTTGTCATTTTTTTGGTAGATATAGTTTTTATCGAAATCCTTTAATACGGTGTACATGGGATACGTTTCCTTTGCTGAATCTATTTTATAATGCTCGAAAAGATGAAATTTATTTACAATGTACAGCTTGAGGGGAGCCGAGCCCGCAATAGACAGAACCCGGTCCACATCGCTGCTTCCGCCAAACATATAATTGTCGCCGCCGGAAAATAAAGTTCCGCTGCTTGTCATATTGGGATTCAACGGATAAAAAGATGAGCCCGCCTGGTAATATGGGGGCATGATGTGCGGATCAGAAATTATGATGCTACCTGCAAGTGCTATTCCTTCAACAATTAAGATTGGTTTCCTCCACTTCCAAATGACTTTGAAAAAAGATAACAGGTTTAATGATTGCTCCATGAAGGGTTAAAAAAATTTTTGCGAAGATAGAAAAATACATTTCCGAATCCTTTGTCTTATACAGTTCTTGCCAAAGCGAAAATACTTCTCACGTTTATCAGCCTGATCAGGAATGAGAAATAGATACTGGCGACTACGGCAGATACCGCGCAGATGATCCAGGAAGCATCAACCTGCCTGCTTATCCAGAAAATCATCATAGTGGCGAGTAAAAATATGAGTAGGCGGAAAATCAATTTTATATTCATTCGCCATTTAAAAATTTTGACAGCCGCAAAAATGGTTAAGGCAGCAGTCAGAAGCTGAGTAAATGTTGCAGTTTCTGCCGCTCCTAATGCTTTCAGCTTTGGAATCAAATAAAGGTTTAATAAAAAATTTACTCCGACAGCAACTGCTGAAACGACACAGAGCAGATACAGATTTCCGTTGGCTGTAAGCAAGGTACCGAAAATATATACAGCACATGTGCCAATAAAGCAAAAGATCAGGTAGTGAAGCAGCATGGCAGAATAACCGGGATTTTCGTTGTAAAGCAGGGTCATCACCGGTTTTGAATAAAAACTCAACCCCGCTGAAACAATCACCGAAATAATGAAGATCACTGTAAAACTCGTTTTCACTAATATTTCAACTGATTGCTTATTAGAGAGCAGGCGTGTAAATATCGGCAGCAGGAGAACAGCAAACAGGTACCCGAACTGATTGAAGGCATCAAGCAGGCGATAAGCAGAAGCATATAATCCCGCTTCAAAGTGGCCCTCAAGTGGCAATAAGTTTTGGAGCATCACGCCATCCACCTTTCCATAAATCATCATGAGGGCAATCAGCAGGGCAAAGGGAAAGGAATTTCTGATAAGATCAATTGAAAAGGAGCGTGAAAAGTCAAGGGATATTCTTCCTGAAATGCTAAGAACGTAGATCAGGGCAATTATGAAAGTAACGAAGTACGAGAATAACTGTGCGTACACAAACCACTCAATAATAAATTGCGCCTGAAGTGAAGGGACGATCAGCAGCACTCCGCAGATTAAAAGCATCAAAGCTTTATCCATAACTGAGAAAATACTGTCAACTTTGAAATGATGGAGTGCTGAAATGTTCGAGCGCACATATACTATGAGTGAGGCAAGTATCTGGTTTCCGCAAATAAGCAATAAGAGATACAGCTGATAGCCTGAATAATCAAGTGCTAATGCAATAATGCCGGTAATAATCAGGTAAATTCCAGATAGAAAAAGCTTGATGCTGAAAATATTGGAAAGATGGATTGTAAGCAAATGTTCCTGCCGGGCGATAACGCGGTTGTTATAATTGCTGATGCCGAAATCGAGAAAAATCTGGGTGAGAAATGAGAGATTCATCAGCACGAAATAGAGGCCATAGCTTTCGGCCCCAACCGTATTCTGAACGGTTCGGTCAATACCAAAAATCCACAGGGGCTTGATGATGAGATTGATTCCAATGAGAAAAGCAAGATTTCTGAAAAAAAATTTATGCATCCTTTTTTGAATAGTTATTCAAACATTAGTGCGAAAAGGTATAGCCTGGCTGATGATTCCCGCAAATTTGTTTTCAGCCACGAACCTCTGCCTGTATGGTTTCAAATTAAGTTTCTTAAAACAGATCCTAAAATAGCCACCTTATGCTTAAACAAAAGCCGGATGCATTTTTTGTAAAACTCTCAGAGTGCTTTCCGTTCTTTGTTACAATTTTCCACGCTTGAAAATTGCTGTTAATACACGCTTTCTAATTAAGAATAAACTCGAAGGCATCGGCTGGTTCACTTATGAATCACTGAAAAGGATCACTGTGCAGCATCCCGAGCATGAATTTTTTTTTCTTTTCGACAGGAAGTTTCACCCTGAGTTTATTTTTTCTGCTAACGTAACTCCCCTTGTTTTGTTTCCGCCTGCCCGCCATCCATTACTTTGGTACTGGTGGTTTGAGTTTGCGGTCCCAAACGCGTTAAAGAAAATTCAGCCCGATGCCTTTCTATCTCCTGATGGCTATTGCTCTCTGCACACACATTGCAGGCAGATAATGGTGATTCATGATCTGGCATTTGAGCATTTCAACGATCACCTCGATGCGCTTTCCTTACGCTATTATTGCTATTTCACACCACGCTATGTGCGAAAAGCCACCCGTATCGCTACTGTCTCAGAATTTACCAAACAGGATGTAATAGCAAAATATAAGATAGAGGAAAAGAAGATTGATGTAACCGGCAATGGGTCGAATGAATTTTTTCACCCGCTTTCAGAAACAGACAAAGTAAAGGTTAAGCAGGATTTCACACAGGGGGCAGATTATTTTATTTATGCGGGTGCAATACAACCGCGAAAAAACTCAATCAACCTTTTTCTTGCATTCGATGAATTTAAACGGCAAACTTCGTCAGGGGTAAAGCTTGTAATGGCAGGTAGAAACTGGGATTACCATGAGGCTATCAAGGTTTGGGCGGCTCTGGATTATAAGGATGATGTGATTTTTACAGGTCATCTTTCCAGGGTAGATCTTTCCCGCCTCATGGGTGGCGCTATTGCTCTCGTATATGTTTCCCTCTTTGAGGGGTTCGGAATTCCCATTGTTGAAGCAATGAATTGTAATGTGCCTGTAATTACCTCCAATGTTTCTTCAATGCCGGAGGTAGCCGGGGAGGCAGGCCTGCTTGTAAATCCACATCATACAGACGAAATAGCCGCTGCCATGAGAAAGGTTTATGAAAATCCCTTGCTTCGAAGTAGTTTGATCGCTGCAGGAAAGATTCAAAGGCAAAGATTTACCTGGCAAAATACTGCCGACCACCTTTGGGATTGTATTGCAAGTGCTATGGAATGATTTACGGGGTGTTTGATATTCCCCTGAATTTTATTTGCTGGTAATGAAATAAAATGGTTACACCTTATTAATTTTAAGGCAAAATTATAAATATGAAAAACTACTGCTTCCTTATCATCCCCGTTGTATTTTCTGCTTTCAATACAACGGCTCAGAATCCTGTGCTGAGCCTGCAATCTTTTTCATCGGGATACGCTAACGCTGTTGATATAGAAAACTGTGGAGATAATCGCCTGTTTATTGTAGAACGCACCGGTAAAATATGGATTTGTGATGCGAATGGAAACAAGAAGGCCAATCCTTTTCTTGACATTACCAGTAAAGTTTTTTCTGCCGGGAGTGAGCAAGGCCTGCTTGGGCTTGTATTTCATCCCGATTATAAAAGCAATGGATTTTTTTATGTGAATTACATCAGTAATAAGAAAAGAACAGTAATTGCGCGGTATAAGGTAAATGCAGTTGATTCCAACAAGGCTAAAATAAACAGTGAGACTAAGTTGCTCGTTATTGCGCAGCCTTTTGACAACCACAATGGAGGTTGCCTGAAGTTTGGACCAGACGGAAATCTATACATTGGAATGGGTGACGGCGGAGGCAGCGGCGATCCATTCAACAATGCTCAGAGCCCCGATAAGTTGCTGGGAAAAATGCTGCGCATTAACGTAGATAATGGACTTCCTTACACCATTCCATCAGGCAATCCCTTTATAAATACTCCAGGCTACCGTAATGAAATATGGGCGCTCGGCCTGCGTAATCCCTGGCGGTTTAGTTTCGATCGCGCTACAGGGGACTTATGGATTGGTGATGTAGGTCAGAATTTATATGAAGAGGTGGATTACCAGGCGGCTGGATCTGCAGGCGGTGAAAATTATGGATGGCGATGCTATGAGGGCAATCATGTTTACAACAATAACGGTTGTGGTGCAGCCTCAGAATATATTTTCCCGGTCGTGGAGTATCCGCATAATCCTGACTGCTCGATCACCGGCGGCTATGTTTACAGGGGAGCATTGTACCCCAATATGGCGGGCAAATATCTTTATACCGATTACTGCAGTGGAAATTTCAGAGCAGTATATAATTCGGGTGGAACCTGGCAAAATGTTTTTCTGCTGACAGGATTGCAATATGCATATTCTTCATTTGGGGAAGATCTAAACGGAGAGCTATATGTTGCTTCCCTTGTTGATGGAACTATTTATCACATAACCGATTCTTCCATGCCGTTTGATGGAAAATTTTCCATTTGGTCAGAAGCAACACACCGGTCAATGGTGATTTATCCGAATCCTGCGCATTCAGATTTTACTATTCAATTCAGCAGTGATCAAAAATCCGTAGTTGCCATAGAAATGATCAATTCCCTCGGACAAAAAGTTTTTGAAAAAAATTTTGAAATTGTACAGGGATTGAACTCTGTAGCCATATCTGCAGGTGATCTTCCCGTAGGAATTTATCTCGTTATTGCAGATACTGACCATGGTAAATATGTTCAAAAAGTTATTATAGAATAATGCAGATTACATTTTGTATAGCCATTTTTAACTTATCCCATGGTAACGGGCTTGTCACAAGATGAAACAAATAATAAAGGGAAGGAATCAAGAAAGATATTTCTGAAAACTTAATTATAGCCTTGATTATCAATCATGGACAGTTCGGGATCTCTAACATTGTTGTAAAATTGATTAGCCTATTGACGATTAGCTTGAAGCAACCCGGAAAATATCATTCATTCACTGAAGCATGGTCTTATAACCGGAATGTGTATTCACTTTTTAACTTTTCGATTAATTGATTGCATTTTATAAGTCTTCTTCCCAAATAAATTACTGCCAGGCTAAGTATTATTATAATTAAAGGTTGAATTATAACGAACAGAAGGATATTAAGGGCTTCGTAACTGATCCCCGTTAAGTCTGACATTCGGTAAAGGATCCCGACACAAATCTGAAACAGTTGATTCATAATAAAAGAATTGAAACGGTTGAAAAATTATCCTGAAGTTACTATTATATAATGATTGAATCATTCAGGTTCCTGTTTCATTGGCAAGCATCAAACTCCTGGTAATTCCATTACACCGGATTCTTTTTCTGTTCTTCAAATTTCTCAACCATTTTATGGTGATCGAACGCAAGGCTCATACTTAAATAATTACCAGTCTTTATTACTTCTTGAGCATCGGAGCCTGCCTTGAGGGTTCCGCCGGCAGGCCTTGCATGGTAAACAATTGATACAGCATGTCCTCTCGGATCACGCTCAGGATCAGAAAAAATTCCGACAATATTCAACAGCTCAATTTCAAGACCGGTCTCTTCCTTCACCTCTCGCCGGGCGGCATCTTCTACCGTTTCATCATAATCAACATGTCCTCCGGGCAATCCCCACTCCCCTTTAAAAGGTTTGACTTTTCTTTTTCCCAAAATAATCTCATGGTCAGGATATTCAATAACCACATCAACAGAGAGAGCGGGTTTTTTATTTTTCATAAAATAAAAGAATGAAATGATGAGGAAGAGAGAATAGTTTGCCTTAATGAGTGGAAAAATTCATATGAAAGCAAGTGGAGTGACAAACTTTTTAATGCGGTGCTATTACCGGTTCTTCTTTTTTTACTTCTTTAGCTCCTACATAATCCTTCATCCACTGTGAAGTCACACTTTTAGGTCGCTCAATGCCAAGACCAAGTGCGCGATCCCATACGAGTGATGCAAGCACCCCTAACGCACGGGAAACACCGAACAGCACGGTATAGAAATCTGACTCAACAAGGCCGTAATGCATGAGTACAGAACCGGAATGAGCATCCACATTTGGCCATGGGTTTTTAATCTTCCCGCTCTCACCTAAAATTCCGGGAGCAACATCATAAACCTTCCAGACTATATTCACCAGTTCATCATCAGGGCAATGTTGTTTGGCAAACTCCATCTGGGCTATAAAGCGAGGATCCGTCTTTCTCAATACGGCATGTCCATAGCCGGGTACTACTTTTCCTTCCGCAAGGGTTTTGCGAATGTAGTTTTCAATATTTTCACTTGTAAGATTTTCATTTCCTAATTCTTTTTTCATTTCCAGAATCCAGCGGATTACTTCCTGGTTCGCCAATCCATGCAATGGCCCCGCAAGCCCGCACATGCCTGAAGCGAACGACATGTAGGCATCACTCAGCGCCGATCCTACGAGATGGGTGGTATGCGCTGATACATTTCCACCCTCATGATCTGCATGAATGGTGAGGAATAATCTCATGTAGCTGTAAAAATCCGGCTGATTAAATCCGAGCATGTGAGCGAAATTAGCAGCCCAGTCAAGATCAGGATTGGGTTCAATGTGCTTTCCTCTTTTGTATGACCTCCGGTAAATGTAGGCGGCAATACGGGGTAAGCGCGCAATCAGGGTCATGGTATCCTCATACATAGGATCCCAGTATTCCTTTTTGCTGATGCCGCTGCGGTAGGCCCGGGCAAAATTTGATTCAGTCTGCAGGGCAAGAATTCCCACTGCAAATTGAGTCATCGGGTGCGTTTCCTTAGGCAGCCGGTCAAGCGCCTTGAATACATGGATGGGCACGATAGACCTGCGCGCCCATACATTCGCGAGGTGCTGAACATCTTTATAAGTGGGTATTTCATCGAGAAGCAGGAGAAAAAATAATCCCTCCGGCAAGGGCTCCTTACAGGAATCAAGGTGCGGCAGTTTTTCACGCAGCTCCGGAATGGTGTAGCCCCTGAAGCGAATTCCTTCTTCAGGATCAAGCAAGGATGTTTCTGTTACCAGCGCCTTGATGCTTTTCATGCCACCATAGGCCTGACCAACAGTATAGCTGCCAAGCTCTACATTTTCATTCTTTTTGATAAACTCCTTTAATTCTGCTGCCATGGGCATTGCCCTGGCAACGAACTTTTCTTTGATATAGCCCATTTTAAAGTGATATTTTTCGGTGACAAAATTAGAGAAAATAAAAACCGCTTTACAAGCCGTGCTTTAAATTCTCATCAATTAATTCAGAACAATTAATCCTGAATTTGGTTGCAGGTAAAGATTTATTTACCATTTGAAAATGCTGATATGGTTTTATTATTTCAATAAGGGACAACTTAATTTCTGCGAACAGGTAAACTTAATTACGTTTAGTGCTGAATTTTAATTAATGCAAATCTCCGCTCGCCAGAAATCAACTTTGTTACCCATCCTCATCCTGGGTGCGTTGTTTTTCATTTTCGGCTTTGTAACCTGGCTTAACGGAACACTGATCCCCTACCTCCGGATTGCATGCGAGCTGAACACCTTTCAATCTTTGCTGATTGCATTTGCATTTTACATTTCGTATTTCGTGATGGCTCTTCCCTCATCATGGATATTGCAGCGAACAGGATTTAAGAAAGGGATGATGCTCGGCCTCCTGGTGATGGCAGCGGGCGCCCTGATTTTTATTCCGGCTGCACTCACCCGCACCTATGGTATTTTTCTTCTCGGATTATTCATCATCGGCACCGGTTTGTCCGTTCTGCAAACTGCCTCCAATCCATACATCACCATCCTTGGTCCGCTTGAAAGTGCGGCAAAGCGGATCAGCATCATGGGTATATGCAACAAGGTTGCAGGAGTAATGGCTCCGCTGTTTCTCGGAGCCATCGTGCTTGCCGATGCAGATAACCTTACCCACGAACTTCAAACACTCAGTGGAGATGAGCGGGTTGCCCGGCTTGATTCACTTGCTGAGAGAGTGATCATCCCCTATATTTTTATTGCTGTTACCCTTATTGGACTGTCATTATTGATCCGCTTTTCTTCTTTACCGGAAGTGGAAGAGGAAGATCACGGAGCGGCTGATTCACAAGATTCAGTAATAAAACATGGTGGAAGGTCAAATGTTTTTCAATATCCAAATCTCTTACTTGGTGTTCTTGCAATTTTTCTTTATGTGGGTGTTGAGGTGATTGCTGCCGATACACTTCCATCTTATGGTGTATCACAGGGCATTGCATTATCCGTTTCGAAAAATTTTGCTTCCTACACGCTTGCCGCCATGGTGATTGGATATATCATCGGCATCCTTACCATTCCGAAAGTGGTTAAGCAGGATAAAGCCCTTGCGATTTCAGCGATAGTGGGAATTGCTTTCTCCATCATTGTTCAATTTACAAACGGATACGCCTCGGTACTTTTTATTGCTTTGCTTGGTCTGGCGAATGCCCTGATGTGGCCTGCCATCTGGCCGCTTGCACTTGACCGGTTAGGCCGTTTTACAAAAACAGGATCTGCGCTTCTGATCATGGCAATTGCCGGTGGTGCATTGCTGCCGCTGATTTATGGAAAGCTTGCAGACAACAATTCTATCGGTCCTCAAAATGCTTACTGGATTTTGATTCCCTGCTACCTCTATATTTTGTATTACGCGCTGAGCGGACACAAGCTTAAACAATGGTAGGATTTGTTTGTTTATTATCCAGTGTTCTGCGAATCAACGGGAGCCTGAAATCATATGGACACTGAAGAAATACACATGGTTTACCTCTTGCTGGGCAGCAACCTTGGAAACAGGCGCCTGCACCTGCTTCATGGCCTGGATGAAATTAGATCACGTGCCGGAAAAGTTCTGCAGCATTCCTCCATTTATGAAACCGAGCCATGGGGTGTTACCGATCAGCCGGATTATTTGAATGCCGCCTGTGAGATTGAAACAGACCTTTCACCTGTAAATCTTTTTTCTATTCTGAAAAAAATTGAAACCGGAGAGGGACGGATCAGTCAGAAAAAATATGCATCACGTACGCTTGACATTGACATCTTGTTCTATGATGATCTGATTCTGTATTCTGAAGGGCTCATCATTCCTCACCCCAAAATTCATTTGAGAAAATTTGTTCTGGCACCGCTGGATGAAATAGCTCCTCATTTTATACATCCAGCTTTTAAAAAATCAATGCGGCAATTGCTGGATGAATGCGATGATTCACTGGAAGTGCGGAACTTTGCATAGTCAAAATTATTCCATGGGTAAACTGCAATTGAAAGGAAAAGATTTACGAAAGCTTGGTTACCCGGAGGATAAAGTAATTGGTGTGGCAATTGACGTCATGCACCGGTTTCACAAGCACACGAGTGATGGTGAAGCAAAAAAGATATTAACCCGGATACTTTCATATCCCGATGGTTATATTGATGATGCTGTACTTGGCAAAATTGCTGCCTGCCTGATTGATCAAAAGAACAAGCCGTCACAGGAAATTAATTTAAACAGGGATATAAAAGAATATGCAATCTACGGAGCGGAGCACATCGAAACCGGGGCGCTCAGCCAGATGGAGACTGCAATGCAATTGCCCGTTACAATGGCTGGGGCACTCATGCCGGATGCGCACCAGGGTTACGGACTTCCCATCGGTGGTGTGCTTGCCACGGAGAATACGGTGATCCCTTATGGCGTGGGTGTTGACATCGGATGCAGAATGTGCCTGAGTGTTTTTGAACTTCCTCCTGACTTCTCAGGTGAAAATACAAGCCGGCTGAAAAACATTCTGCAGCGTGAAACTCTTTTTGGTGCGGGCGGTGAATTCAAAAATCCAATGGATGATGAAATTTTAGAGCGGAAAGAATTCAGGGAGATTCCCATTCTGAGATCGCTTCATGCGAAAGCCGGAAGGCAGTTAGGCACTTCCGGTTCAGGAAATCATTTTGCTGAATTCGGAACTGTTGAAGTTCCGGCATTTGATGATCACTTAAATATGCTTGCTGGAAAATATCTTGCCCTGCTTTCACATTCCGGTTCGCGCGGGCTGGGTGCAAATGTCGCCGGATACTATACAAAGGTGGCCATGGAAAAATGTCAGCTCCCGGGCCTGTCGCGTCATCTGGCCTGGCTTAATATGAATTCTGAAGAAGGTCAGGAATACTGGCAGGCAATGAGCCTTTGCGGTGACTATGCTTCCGCCTGTCATCATCACATTCACGCCAAAGTTGCAAAGTCATTTGGTGTGCAACCCATGAGGGTGGTAGAGAACCATCACAACTTTGCCTGGAAGGAAAATCATGAGGGCAAGGAAGTAATTGTACATAGGAAAGGAGCAACACCGGCAGGAAAAGATGTGCTTGGAATCATACCGGGCTCTATGACCGATCCCGGGTTTATTGTGAAAGGAAAAGGAGACCCGGCTTCATTGAATTCAGCAGCGCATGGCGCGGGAAGACGAATGTCCCGCAGTGCTGCAAAAAAATCCCTCACACAGAGCCAGCTGAATGAGGTCTTGAAAAAACATAACATCTCCCTGATGGGTGGCGGATTGGATGAGGCCCCGATGGCGTATAAAAACATTCAGGAGGTAATGCAGTCTCAGCAGAATCTAATTGACATCATTGGAATCTTTCATCCGAGAATCGTAAGAATGGATTCCTGAAAAAAGCCCTCTCGGTAACCCGTCATTGCAATCTCGGTTTTGAATGGAAGAAGCAATCATTCAAAATTGGAGGGATGGCTTCGCTCAGTCCGTAAAAAAGTCAATTGTTTTACTATGAAAACCCGGTTTGGAAACGTCTTATTGATGGTGATCAAAATGCAACGGTAAACATGATCAATCCTGTAGCTCCGGTACCTCCGAGAGCAAATGATTTAAAGCTTCCGGTTTTTGAGGTGGTGGTGGTTGTGACATTACCCACTGTAGAAATGGTTTTAACAGAGCCCTCGCCGGTTGAAGAATACTGAATTCCATAGCCAAACTCTGCACCTATGGCAAAATGATCCGCAAAGAAATAGTTGAAACCGGCATCAAAGACAAGACCGACGTTTGTGGTGCTGCCGGGTTCATTGATCACCTGAAAGCTGTTTGTATGGTCAAAGTCAGTGGCGTTATCTGTCTGATTTAGCTTTCCGGTTCCGAATACCAGATCAGCAGCCAGGTAGGGCTCCAGCCGCTTCAGGGTGAGTCCGAAGTTTTTTTGAACACCGAGATGCAGGCTTACCATGGTGTTTTTGGTAATGTCATGCTCGCCGGCGCCGGAGGTATCAGAAGTAAAATCGAATTTATCATTGCTGATCAACAGGTC
Organism: Chitinophagales bacterium; assembly: GCA_039920305.1. GTDB lineage: Bacteria > Bacteroidota > Bacteroidia > Chitinophagales > UBA10324 > DASRAJ01. Next base: position 2,355 of record JBDSEA010000035.1, on the reverse strand, counting down.
GAGCCGGACGCGGGCAACCCATTCATCAGTGAGGTAATAGCGGAAAAGCAGGGTGCCCATATCACCAAAATCACTTGTAACATTGATTGTATTAATTCCGGTAGCACCAAAGGTGAATGCCATGTCACCGGCGACAGGTTTCTGGGCAAAAGCTATGGTGGCTGATGTACAGAGAAGGGAAAGGAAAAAAATGTTTTTCATGTGGAGGGATTTGACAGGAAAAATAACCCCGTGTAATTTACATAGTATGATATATCATATTTGTTTATTCACATTCGTTGGAGGAAGTGTAGGAAGATACTTACCAAGGTTATTGGTTACTTTCCGATACAAAAATTATGAAATCATTACTAGTCAAGCATTTCAGAGGATCGAACCACAATAGGGCAACAACTTGCAGTAATCAATTGAAAACTGATGGCAAGAATATGAACAAGTCGAAGGATGATAATCATTGCAGATAAAAATTATTTTGTGGTCGCAGGATAAAAGTAAAATTGTTCCTGAAAAACATTTGTTGAATTGAAAAGATTTCTTTATTTTTGCCGATCAATCTGAAGTGTATTAAAATATTATTTAATATTTTTGAGATATTTTACATTATGTAAGCATTAGTTGGTACAGTAGTAACAGCAGTTGAGGCAGAGATAAAAAAGTACGAGTGAGAACTTTTTCATGTGTGAAGTGAAATAGATTTTAAATATAAGACTTTTTTTAATGAAAGATTTTTTGAAGAAGAATTCAGAGTGGTGTGATTAAAATACAAGTTCATCTGGACTTCTCTTACGGGGAGTACCAATAATTCAGACATTGTTTAGTAAACCAGATTAAAATGGAAGTGATGATGAAGAAAGTGCTTATTCATTAGTTGATTTGATGACAAAGCCGAAACGCAAGAGGAAAAACAACTTAATGCAAACCATCGACAAGGTGAACCACAATTTCGGTAAGGGAAAAGTTCGTTACGGTGCTCAGGACTACAGTGAGCAATGACATCTCAAACGGGATTATTTGTCGAAGGCTTATACCACCGACCCCAATGAATTTCTTACAATAAAGATTTAAGAAAATCTTAGAATCAATCTTAATGCAACAAGATTTTCTGATTAATTATTTCTCCATTGGATAACAACATGGATGAAGTAAATTCCTGCAGTCAACTAATCACGATTTTGAATATAAACATTTCACCGCATTTAATGTTAAGTTTGTCAAAGCATCTTAGTTCGAATTTCGATAGGCAAAAAAACTTAGGTAAAGTTTTTTACGTATGTCCCTATTTGATGCATCTACACATGTACGATTATTCTTAAGCATCCTTATAATTCTAAGCTCTCCAAACATTTTAAAATAGAATTCCTGTAGACAAAACCAATTTATGAAAAAATTTTTACGCATTTCATTGTTTATTGCATTTGCACTTATAGGATTATGCTTAAGTAAGATCGCAAATGCACAGTGTACTCCCAACACGATAGCATTTAACGGCAACCAACCAATTTATAATACTGCCTGTGGAAACACTAGTTATCAAACTATTGTTGGCTCTACGCCAACTGGTCCTGGTGTAACTTACCAATATAAGTATTCATTTAACGGTGGGGCATATACAAATATTTCCGCCCCTGCCGGAACAGGACGGGATTTTGCAAAGGCGGACATAACAGCAATTATTACAGCTAACGGTAATTTATCTGGTACATATAGTTTTATAAGGATAGTTAACCAAGCTTCTTCTGGCTGTACAAGCACCTCTAACACTGTTTATTTATATTATGCTTCTAGTGCTGCAAGTGTTACGGGTGGAACGCTCTCTGGTACTAATCCCGTTTGTTCAGGGTCAACTGGAACCATAACATTAACCGGTAATACAGGGAATGTGCTTCAATACGAAAGTTCCCCGACCAGTACTGGAACCTTTGTGGCTATTCCAGGTAGTGGCAGTAGCAATACATATACTTATTCAAACCTTACGGCCAATACATGCTACCGGGCACTTGTTGATAATGTATGCGGCGGAACCGCTGGAAGCATTGATGCTTCAGATGTGTATTCATCTGTATTTTGTGTTACTGTAAATCCATTGCCAACTATTTCAGGCACACCAACAGTTTGCGTTGGTTCAACAACACAATTAACAGGCTCAGGCACTGCGGCTGCAACTAACCCATATACATCATCCAATACGGCAGTGGCTACTGTTAGTAATACAGGATCGGTAACAGGTGTTAGTGCCGGTTCTTCTACTATAACTTATACTAATAGCAATGGCTGTTCAGAAACTGTATCTGTTACTGTAAATGCTAAACCAACTATTTCAGGCACACCAACAGTTTGTGTCGGTTCAACAACACA
>JBDSEA010000034.1:0-8084 GCA_039920305.1 Chitinophagales bacterium | reverse complement strand
GATGTTTCCTAAAAATTGATTTCCTAAGCCCTCACCCTTACTGGCTCCTTTGACAAGCCCGGCGATGTCAACAATCTCTACAGTTGCCGGTGTAATTTTCTTGGGATTAACAAGTTTTGCAAGCTCGTTCAGCCTTTCGTCCGGAACGGTGATCACTCCGAGGTTTGGTTCAATAGTGCAAAAGGGAAAATTTGCAGCCTGAGCTTTGGCATTACTAAGAGCATTAAATAAAGTTGATTTACCAACGTTGGGCAGCCCAACAATCCCGCATTGCAATCCCATCGTATGATTTTGTGCGGCAAATATAGCCTTGGTTCAGGTTGGATTAAGCCACCCGCATCAGTGCATGGCTGTAATTGATCCCTGTGCAATAAAACTTGCGTGAATTAAACTGGATTAAAAAAATCGATTTACCATTTTAAATCATCTTCACTTTCAGCAGAGGCTGGTGGTGCCGTGGGTTGTTCAGTGGATGAAGCAGACACCTCATTCCTGCTCAAATTATTTTCATTGGAATTTGATTCTTCCTTGCCTTCTGAAGTTGTCTCCGGCCGCGTTTCCTGAAATCCTTCGCGCGGCGCAGCTGCGGAATTATTTGAAGAATTGTTATATTGATTTTCAGAAAATTCATCCCGGTGATCAAACGCATCAAAATCAAATTCAGGCATCAGCTGGGTTTTGATATGATCAATGGTTTCCTGAAGGGTTTGAACAAACTTATTAAGGTCTTCCTTATAAACAAAAATCTTAAAACGCTCATATGAATCATCGTGGCGCTTCTTGCTTTCAGTAATGGTGAGGAAATAATCATTGGCACGGGTTGATTTTACGTCGAAGAAATATGTTCTTCTCTTTCCCGCCCTGATCTTTTTTGAAAAAACTGAGTCAGGTCTTAAATTGCCTTTCCTTTCATTCTCCACGATAGTATTGTTTAGTGCCTCGCAAATATATTATTTTCTGAGTCACCTTTCAAATCTCTTTCGGTATCATGCAAAGCCGGGCAATAATCGGGTTATACAGCTAATATTCGTTCCTCAGATTGTTGCCTTTCGTAAAGGTCGAAATAGATGCCGCGCAAATTCATGAGGGAATGATGAGTGCCTTCTTCTGTGATCCTTCCATTTTCAAGCACGATGATTTTATCGAAGTTAAGCAGGGCAAAAATCCGGTGAGTAATGATGATCGCAGTTTTCCCGGCCAATACATGGTCGAGGTAACCGAGAATATTTTGCTCTGTTTGTGCATCAACAGCAGAAAGGCAATCATCAAAAACCATCACTTTAGGATTTTTTATGAGTGCCCGGGCAATAGATATGCGTTGCTTTTGCCCGCCTGATAAAGTGATTCCCCGTTCCCCCACCATTGTTTCAAATTGAAGTGGTAATTGCTCTATATCCTGATAAACTGATGCATGCATTGCCGCATTCTTCACAGCATCCATATCAACCTCATCATCATTCAGTCCGAAAGCAATATTGTTTTTAATCGAATCCGAAAAAAGAAAGACATCCTGTGGAACATAGCCAATCTGTTTCCGGAGTGAATGCAGATTTAATTCACCTGCAGGCTTACCATCAACTAAAAGCTGACCGCCATCGGGATCATACATGCGAATAAGTAATTGCCCAAGTGTTGATTTCCCTGATCCTGTCCTGCCGATTACTGCAAGTCGCTGTCCTTTTTTAATCTTGAACGAGATATTACTGAGAGCATGAATACCTGTATCAGGGTAAGTGAGTGATACATTTCTGAATTCTATTCCGCCATGAATATCTTCCCGTAAAATATCAGGTGAAATAATCTCAGTGCTGGTATTGAGGAATTCATCAATTCGCTTTTGTGATGCGCCAGCGCGCTGAACGAGAGCCATCACCCATCCGACTGAAGCAATCGGCCATGTAAGCATATTAATATAAATCACAAACTCTGCTATGTTGCCGGCTGTTATTTTTCCCTGGATAACCTGCGTGCCTCCGATGAATACCGTTAGCAATGTGCTCAAGCCAACCAGGATAAAAATCACCGGAAAATAAATGGCTTCCACACGCGCGAGATCAAGAGCTCTTGCCTTGTAATTTTCTGCTTCCTCAATAAAATAATTATTCATGAATTTTTCCTGTACATAAGATTTAATCACACGAATTCCGGAAAATGATTCCTGCGTAACGGTTGTGAGAAAGGCAATCTGCTGCTGTATTAATTCACTTTTCCTTTCAATAATTCCGTTGACAAAAAAAATGGTAGCGCCAAGCACAGGCAGTGGAAGTACAGTATACAGTGTAAGAACGGGGTTTACCCGGATCATCGTGTAGATAACCATGGTAAACAATACAATCAGGTTGATGGTGTACATAATCGCAGGTCCTGTATACATTCGGACTCGGGATACATCTTCTGTGATTCTCGACATCAGGTCGCCAGTGTTATTCCGCTTGTAGAAATCAAGATGCAGCTTCTGGTAATGAGTATAAATTTCATTCTTCTGATCAAACTCAATCATTCTTGACATTACGATGATCGTTTGCCTCATAAAGAATAAAAATATTCCGCGAAGGATGGCAAGTATTACGACCACTATCCCAAAAAATAAAATTGACAATCCGAATAGTCGGGAATATGATTCTTCCAGGCTACCACCCATAAAAAACCGGGAATAGTTAATCTGACTTGTTACACTGTCAATAGCATTGCGAATGACCTGTGGTGAATACACTCCGAATATATTTGCCAGGATAATGAACAGTACTCCAAGCAGCAGGCGGTAACGGTACCGGATTAAATAAATGTTAAGTGACCTCAGATTCTTCATGCTGTTATGAGTATACAATCAAGAATTTCACGTAGTTACTGCCCGCTAACGGGATAACAGCGTGGGGTGTTTTCCCGTCACTAAAAAATAATTCTACCTTTAGCACCTTCCTTCATTGCAATAATAACCAAAAACTTCGCTGATGCCTGTTGCAACAACTGCCCCAACAGAAAAAGTTTCACTCCCTGTTTTCAGCCATCTTACCAGCATGGATCATGAGCAGGTAATGTTCTGCTATGATAAGGTAACAGGCCTGAAAGCAATAATCGCCATTCATAATACCATACTGGGGCCCGCACTTGGAGGCACCCGTTTCTGGAATTACGCAAGGGATGAAGACGCTTTTATAGATGCCCTCAGGCTTTCACGCGGCATGACCTATAAAGCCGCCATTTCAGGTCTGCACCTCGGAGGTGGAAAAGGGGTGATCATTGGAAATTCCAGAACGGATAAATCCGAAGCACTTTTTCGCCGGTATGGAAAATTTGTAAACTCATTAAACGGAAAATACATTACAGCTGAAGACGTAGGTACTTCATCGCGCGATATGGAATGGGTTTCGCGCGAAACTGAATTTGTTACCGGCTTGCCGGAATACCTTGGCGGTGGGGGAGACCCTTCACCATTTACCGCATATGGTGTTTACATGGGCATGAAAGCTTCAGCAAAAGAAGTATACGGAAATGATAGCTTAAACGCAAAGAGAATAATAGTTCAGGGCGTGGGTCATGTTGGGGAACATCTGGTTTCGCTGCTGGTTAAGGAAGGGGCTGAAGTTTTTATTTCAGATATCTACGATGACCGTGTAGCGGCAGTGGCAAAGCAATATAATGTAAAAACCGTTGGTGCTGAGGATGTTTATGACCTGGATGCAGATATTTATGCTCCTTGTGCTCTTGGTGCCACTATGAATGATGTTACGATTGATAAGCTAAAATGCCACATCATTGCCGGAGCTGCAAACAATCAGTTAAAGGATGAGGAGATTCACGGGCAGATGCTGTTAGACCGGGGGATTCTGTATGCACCTGACTATGTAATTAACGCCGGAGGACTGATTAACGTAGCGGCAGAGTGGGAGACTTATAACAGAGACAGGGTACAGGCGCAATGCGACCTGATCTATGAGCGTACAGAACAGATCTTTAAATACTCGAAGGCAAATAATGTTCCCACCTATAAGGCAGCCAATGATCTGGCGGAAGAACGGTTAAAGGATATTGCTGCTCTGAATTCGAAAAGATAACTTCCATTTTCTCCGGAGCTGGATATTTAATTGCCGCCTGCCGGCAAGAATATTGTGAACGATGAGATATTAACTTCAAGCAAGGGAAATGCTATCAAGGAGAAATATAAGAGTAAAAGTGATGCAGGCGATTTACGCTTTTGAGCAGGATCCTGAAAAGACCATTGAGCGTCTGGAAAAATCAATGCTCGAAAACATCAATGCGGCGCCGCGTGGTTTGCTTCTCAATCTTTATATCCTTTGTAAAACTGCGGAGTATGTTAATACAGATCTTCAGATTCGCGCAGAAAAGCATATTCAAAGTGAGGAAGATAAGAATTTATCAGTTTCAATCTTATATAATCCGGTCATTCAGCATCTGGTGGTAACAGAAGATCTGTTCAGAGAAATTCAAAAAGAAAAACTTGATTTACGATTCGACCCTGATTGCTTCAGGTATTTTTTTCAGAAGCTGAAAAAGACTGAAGAATACAGCGAATATGCCCAGAAAGAAAACCCCCTGCTTACTGAGGACCGGGAAATTATCACCTTTCTTTATAAGAATATTTTACTTACTGATGAGCTTTTCCTGCAGATAACCGAAGATGTTTTTGCTACTTGGCAGGATGACAGAGAATTAATTTATCATCATGTGCTTAATTTCATAACAACTGTTCCGCCCAATCAACCGGCCTTTGTAGTAAGGCAGTCGAAAGAGATGAAAGAAGTAAAGCAATTTGCGGGCGAGCTTCTTAGAAAAACTATTTATAATAAAGAGGAAACCGAATCGCTGATTGTTCCGCTTCTTGAAAACTGGGATAAGGAGCGCGTTGCACTGCTGGACATGCTGTTGATGAAAATGGCAGTTATCGAATTGCTTTACTTTCCCGAAATTCCTGTGAAGGTTACAATGAATGAATACATAGACCTATCCAAGCTTTACAGCACTCCTAAAAGCGGTGAATTTATCAATGGCATTCTCGATACGATCCTGAAAAAGCTTCGTGACGAAAACAAAATTCAAAAAGCCGGCAGAGGCTTACAAGAGAATAGTTCTGTATAAGAAGCTGTTTGGAAATCAATTGAAACCTGAAGATTTACTGTTTCGACAGGCTTAACCTGACTTGCGCTATATCACCCTAAACTTGTCGAAGGGTAAATTATTTTCGGATTTAATTCCAAACAACTTCTAAGAGAATCGCACGGTAGCTCCTTGCGCCTTTGCTAAAATCGTATATCTTTGCCCACCGAAAAAATAAATCCCATGGAAGCAGTAAAATATTTTCATCAGCAGGTAACAGTCAGTAAGAATCATCCCGATTTTAAAGCCGGGGATAACATAACCGTTCACTATAAAATTATCGAGGGTAATAAGGAGCGCATCCAGGATTATAAAGGGGAGGTGATACAGCGTAAAGGGAATGGACTCACTCAGACTTTTACAGTAAGGAAAATCTCAAATGGAATTGGTGTTGAAAGGGTTTTTCCATTAAACTCCCCGAGTATTGAAAGCATTAATATGAATAAAAGAGGCAAGGTTCGCAGGGCAAGAATATTTTATCTGCGGGATCTGAAAGGCAAGAAAGCACGTATAAAAGAGAAGCGGATGAATATTGAACGGAAATCTGAAAAGCCCATAATTCCGGAAGCAACGCAATGATTTCGTTTAATCTACCATACCGCCAGACCTTAATTAAGTTTGAATGCAGGATTGGCTAATCCATGCATTTAATTCTTCAATTCCCGTAAATACATTTGTATCGCATTTTCCAGCCCCAGATACAGGGCATCGCAAATTAGTGCGTGACCAATTGATACCTCTTTAAGTGATGGGATATTTGCACTGAAGAATCTTAAGTTTTCTAGATTGAGATCATGACCGGCATTTATTTCCAGACCTATTTCATCAGCAATCTTTGCAGCTATAACATAGGGTTCAATGGCTCTTATTTTGTCTAAGACAAAAATTTCGGCATAAGGGCCTGTGAAGAGTTCAATTCTGTCTGCATTTAAACTTTTCGCGCCCGCAATAAATTGAGCATCCGGATCAACAAACAAAGAAACGCGAATGCCGGCAGCATGCAGGTCAGTGATTCGTTCAGCCAGGAATTGCTTGTGCGTTAAGGTATCCCACCCCTTATTGCTGGTGATCACATCACGGCCATCAGGCACGAGTGTTGACTGCCCCGGTTTCACTTTCAAAACCATTTCCATGAACCTGTCATCAGGAAAGCCCTCGATATTAAATTCGGTTGTCAATACATTTTTTAAATCCCAAACATCCTGATACCGGATGTGTCTTTCATCAGGCCGCGGGTGAACAGTAATACCCTGCGCACCAAATCGCTCACAATCTCTGGCTGATGAAATAATATCCGGGAGATTTCCACCACGGGCATTTCGCAGGGTTGCGAATTTGTTGATGTTAACTGAAAGGCGTGTCAATGGAGGGAGCAGGTTGTAGAGTAAGAAAATGGAAGCAGAGCATCATCACAGACAAATACTTAAATCTTAATAATGTCCTTGAAATCAAATAGCATGAAGTGCGAAATATTATCCGGGGCATCAGGTTCAATCAACCTTACTCCATTGCCGGTGAAAGAAAAAGGCTGTCCCGGATTAGTGAGACAGCCTCCTGAAATTTCATGGAAACATCCCGGCTAACTCATGGTTAGCGGAGATGTCCATGATAAATCATTAGATAGCATGGAATACCTCCTTTTTATTTGATGAGCCACAATATTACAAAGTAAATCAGTATTGATCCATCAATGTGGTAAAAGGCAGGAACGTCATTAACCTTTCACTACCTGTAAATTTGAAAGGAAATTAAATGCTTGTTTTCCATTCACAAAATGGAATGATCATCAAAAAGTTTTCGGTAGAGTAAGGGTAAGTTTCAATTTTTGTAATGAAAAATAGCCGGGCTTATAATTTCGGTTCCTGGATTAAAATGAATTTGAAAATCAAGATGCCTCTTAATTGTATCGAGTTTAATTACTTCGGGTATTTTCTAAATGAAAATTGCACCTTTGGGATATTAACTTCACCAAACTTTTTCAATTAGAAATCCTGAAATAATAGGAAAGAAATCTCTTTCATTTTTCAATTAATCTGAAAATTACCTGCTTGAAAAAACAAAACCCAAAAGACGATTCCCGGCACATTCTGGTTGGCCTGGCGGCATTCATAATAGTAGTAGCCGGTGTCAGGGCAGTCGCACCACTTCTGGATCAGGTGCTGCTTGCCATCATCATTGCACTTACATTGAGTCCATTATTGAGATGGATTACAGCTAAGGGCGGATCGCATACCATGGCGGTAGTCATCACTATTCTGGTGGCGGTGATCGGTGGCTTGCTGCTTGCAGGGATGTTCGGGGTGGCGCTTGCCGGCCTTATAAAAAACCTGCCTGCATATACTTCAGAATTTAGCCGGCTTAAGTTAAACTTTGAGGATTACCTCTTGTCGAAGGGTATTGATTCATCAGTAATAATGGGTGCTACACCGGATCCTTCTGCTTTGGTAGGTATTGGAACACAAATGCTTGCATCCATCAGCGCTGCGCTTGGCACATTCCTGATCGTACTTGTCATTGCTGCGCTGATGCTCGCCGAGGGCCCGATGGTGATGGAAGAATTAACCAATCACAAAAATATCAGCTCTGACTTTATGGAGAAGATTTACAAGATCAGGATCGAAGTTATGCGATACCTCTCATTATTAAGTCTTATGAATTTGATGATTGCCGCAGGCAATACAGTGGCTTTTTTTATTATTGGCGCTGACTACGCACTTGTATGGGGAGTACTATCATTCTTTTTCGCATTTGTACCCTATATCGGATTCATTATTTATGCTGTGCCGCCCGCCCTTCTGGTGCTTATGGAAAAAGACTGGATCCCCGCAATCATTCTCGTTGGTGTGCTTTTCGGAATCAATTTCGTGGTGGACAATGTAGTAAAGCCATTTTTTCTGAAGGGAGGATTTAACATCTCATTTCTCCTTATTATCCTGTCGTTTATTTTCTGGGGCTACATCTTCGGCGCA
>JBDSEA010000033.1:0-3650 GCA_039920305.1 Chitinophagales bacterium | reverse complement strand
AATATTTACGAGGGTGCACCATTTATTAAACTCGATTTCACCGGCGTCTCCAATGGCTTTGCCCTTGGCAGTGGAGCGGCTTACAAAACCACTGATGGCGGCGCCACATGGCAATCACTCGCTATCGAAAATATCGGCTCAGCACTTTACTTTATTGATGAGAGCACCGGCTTTATCAGCGGCATCCATTCGATTTACAAAACCACTGATGGAGGTGCATCATGGCAAACCATTGACATTGAACCGCGCAGCTTTCTTGATTACCATTTCATCAGTGCCACCACGGGAGTTGCCACCGCAAAGGACTTCAGCGACAATCAATCCCTGTGGAGAACTACGGATGGCGGCGCAACCTGGAAAAGTGTTTGGGATGACTACCACTTTTCCCTCACCACGGTCTTTTTCCTGAACGAAGAAACAGGCTGGGCGGCGGGCTACTACGATCAGGGTGGCTCAACCCATGAGCCGGTGATTCTCAAATCCAATGACGGTGGAACAACATGGGAAAGCATTTACCACAATTACGAGGTAATGGGTCTCGGCGAATCTTTCACTGACCTCCGCTTCAAAAATGCTCAGGAAGGCTTTGCCGTTTCTGAACTGTTCGTTAATGTAGTAACGCTTGATGGCGGTGTAACCTGGAACCGCGCCGATGAAGATGATGCTTTCTCCTTCCCTGAATTTGATTGCTACTATAGATCACTCGCTGGATACAACAACCTGTTCCTTACCGGAACAAACGGTTACCTGGCAATCTGGAAATAGCAAATCTTTTAGAAAAGATAACCTCCCGGTGTTCTGTATTCGCCGGGGTCTGCTAAATGAAACCTCCCTGCTGGTCGGATTTGTAATCCTTTTTGAATTGGGTTGATCCAACATCGGTAGTCACCTACAGAATAGCCATCCTCAGAACTGTTTTCCCATTGTATGAAACCGCGGCTCTTATAAACTGCTGAAAATATATTGGAAATAGGGTTTCAGAGGAATTGATGAAACCAAGTCAAGGATAGAATACATAAAATGTAGCTTTTCCAAAAGTGTTTCTTACAACAATCTATGTCAGCAGTATAAAGTGACCCCGCCAGGATTCAAACCTGGAACCTTCTGATTCGTAGTCAGATACTCTATTCAGTTGAGCTACGGGGCCCTGGATAAAAAGCACAAAAGTAATTTGAAATTTGAAACTTCCGGGGAATGCATCCGTTGCAATACTGCTAATATTACAACCAGTATTTTTTGGAGTTTACATCATCATCAATTTATTTTATCCGCTAATTCATCTCAATGCAAACACCTGCATCAGGAAAAATATTGATCGCTGAGCCGTTCATGGAAGATCCTCATTTTAAGGGATCAGTTGTTTTTCTATGTGAGTCAAAGCAGGAAGGTGCCTTTGGCTTGATCCTCAATAAGCCAACAGAAATGAAGGTGCATGAGGTTGTGGAAGAATTTCCCGTGGTGGAAAACATCATTTTTTACGGGGGACCTGTTCAGCCCAACACATTGCATTACCTGCACAAACGCGGCGATCTGATCCCTGAAAGCATAGAGGTGGCTGAAGGAATTTTCTGGGGTGGTGATTTTGAAAAGCTGATATTTCTACTTGATACAAAGCAGATACCTGTGGATGAGATAAGATTTTTTTTTGGATACTCCGGCTGGGATGGAGAACAGCTTGCAAAAGAAATTGATGCAAATTCATGGTTCATCGGAAATGGCAATCCTGAATATTTGTTTGATGAAGACCCGCAACAATTATGGAGAACGGTTCTGAGAAGCATGGGTGACCGCTTCAGGGTAATTGCAAACTTTCCCGAAAACCCCAGCCTGAACTAAACCGGCGTGCTGTTTCCGTATTACTTTCCTTTTTATGATATGGACATGTAATCAAATGTTTCATTGAAGCATTTGTCCCGCGTTATTTGCATAAGTTTGCATCACTTTCCCGAAAAAAAATTGGCTTATGAAAATAAATTTCCTCATTTCTTGTTGCCTTATCGTCACCATTTTTGCAAATGCTCAGGTAACCACCATTCACCATCCCGAAATAATTGCACTAACGCTTGAAAAAATCAGCCCTCCGTTAAAAAGCATTCCGGACAGACCGGCACCGGAAGGAGGAATCCGTACGGAGCATGATAATTTTTCCCTTGAGCATCCTATTCCAATAACAAAATCAAACCCATTGCCCCATGGCGCAGACCCGGCGATACAAAAATCTTACGGGCAGAGGACCCCATCCGTTAATAAAATGGATACTGCAGGTTCCGCATTAACAATACTCCAAAGTCTTGAAGGGCTTTCTGAGAATGTTGATCCTTCTGATAATACCATTGCGGTAGGCATTGATCATGTGGTTCAACTGGTTAATACCAACGGAAATAGCACTGCCATGCGAGTATGGGATAAATCAGGCGCTGTGCTTGCTTCCAGCATTGCACTTGAAGATTTAACCGGGTTGAAGGATTACGGAGATCCCAGCATCATTTACGATGAGCAGGCTGATCGCTACGCTTTATTAGTGCTTGCGTTTTCGGGCAGCAAGCTTATAGTTGCAGTATCGCAAACAGGTGATGCCATGGGTTCTTATTATTCATATTCTTTTTCTACTGCCGGCGGGTATCCCGATTATCCTAAGCTTGCTGCATGGGGGAATTCATATTTCATTACCACCAATTCAAACAGCCCGAGCATATTTGCATTAAACCGCGATTCATTGATAGCTGGTGCACCCTTCAGCTTTGTTCAAAAATTTTCACTCAGCAGTTTTCAGGCTTTAGGATTTCAAACTGCATCCCCCGTTCACTTTACCGGATCAATTGCCCCGGCTAACGGTTCCCCTGAACTCATCATGCGGATAGCTGATGATGCTTGGGGAGGAAATGTGGATTCAGACCATCTTGAAATTTTTAAAACAAAAATTAACTGGGTTGATACTTCACTCAGCGAAATCAGCGGCCCCTATAATTTGAAAACAGCCGACTATAATAGTGACCTTTGTGGCTTCAACAGCTTTTCGTGCATTCCGCAAAAGGGTAATAATTCAAAGCTGGACCCCTTAAGTAATATTTTGATGGATAAAACGAAGTATCGCGCTTTTATTGATCATGAATCTATTGTGGGTACCCATGTGGTGAATACCGGTGACGGCAAGGCAGGAATAAGGTGGTACGAGCTGAGATCGCAAACGAATGGTGACTGGTACATTTACCAGCAAGGTACTTTTGCACCTCCTGATACCAATAACAGGTGGATTAGCAGCATCAGCATCAATGATGATGGTGCAATTGCTCTGTGCTATAATATCTCAAGCAAGGAAACCTACACGGGCATGCGCATTACAGGAAGACTTGAATGCGATTCACTCGGACTTATGACCATCGGTGAAATTGTTGCACAGGAAGGATCTGCTGCCAACGGAAGCACCCGGTATGGTGATTATAACGGCCTGGTAACTGACCCTGTTGATGGCTCTTTCTGGCTTACAGGCCAGTATAATCCAAGCTCGGCATGGTCAACCAATGTCACACATTTTACACTTGAAACCTGCACTGCAACTATTACTCCTCCCGTAAATATTAGCAATGAAGAATTTAAAGTAACTCCGAACCCTGCTACTGATAATATAGTGGTGTCTGTTTTCAGCACCA
>JBDSEA010000032.1:0-23308 GCA_039920305.1 Chitinophagales bacterium | reverse complement strand
TGCTTGATTATCCCATCTATCAGGCTCGATGAAACGGTTGGTTGCAAGATTTGCACGCTGTCCGTCTACTGTGATTCGGAGGTGAATTGCTGCTTGCCCTTTCTTGTTGAGGAAGTCTTTTCTAAGGTAAAAAAGGAGACTTAGGGTTTTGTTCATGCTCATTTTGTAGTTGTTTTTCTGTGACCAAAGCTAAGCAAACTGAACCAATTTTCATAGAAAGGATATGAACATTTTTATCTCATCAAATCATTGATGGGTAAGGCTTCCAGATGATAAGGTTACAGAGTTTATATTATCTTTTCTGTAACCGAATTTGTAACCTAACCACTACTTTTCGACATGATTCTCGACTATCTGTAAATAAAAATTCCCTGCAAATATTGAGATTTACAAGGAATTGGTCTGAATTGAACTTATACTTGTGGAGCTGCAGGGAATTGAACCCTGGTCCAGACAAGGTCGTCAAAAGCTTTCTACATGCTTATTCTTTCCTTGGGTGTCAGAATGAACAGGGCGAAAGACAACCTTTATTCATTCTTATCCGGTTATTTTCTTATCTCAACAAACCGGCAGGTTGAGACCAGCGCTGCATGATGAAGTTCCGGTTGCACGCGGCAGCACGTGGCGCGCAGGGAACTAATGACTGAAACCGCTTTGCGGTTAGGCAGCCATTGCTAATTGATTGTTGCCGATTACGGCGTCAGAAGTTGGAGATTTTCGTGCTTGGCTTCCAATGCACGGCATGCTTACTTTCAAAGAACATCGCTGTCAAAGCCGGTCAGCCCCGGTTATTGTTTTAATAACCGCAAAGATATAAATAAAACAGAAAATGGGCGGCAAATGAAGTGATTCGCCGCCCATTTAAATACAGAGTTGCTGAATTATTTTGTAAGATCAATTTCCATGGTCTTCATTTCTTTATCGCCCGAATTCATATACATTTCCATCTTTTGATGTGTGGCATCAATAAATGTCATTACCTCCCGAACCATAACATCTTTACCCAGCATGGGCTCGTAGGCTTTGCCTTTGAATTCAACAGTCCTTTTATCATCACCCGGCTTCCCTTCCATATACATGATGCCGGTACCCATGTTATCAATCCAGCTGCTGACATACATTTTTTTACCATTGTCATACCCAATGGTCCCGGTTCCTTCGAACGGCATTCCCATCATATCACCAGAATAATGGGTAGAAAGATAACGGCCACCCATGATCATTTCGTTATGAACTGATGCTTTGGATTTAATCGGCGGCTGTGCCGGATCCATGGTTAATGAAACGTCTGCCTTCCAGTCACCGGTAGAATTTGCAAGCATTTTCTGAGCATCGCCGGGAGTGGCATAGGCCATCCATGCCTTCATTTCTTCATCCTTCTGATTCTGCGCGATGGCGCTGGTGAAAAGCAAGGAGGAAACAAGGATCAAAAAAATCTTATTGAGGTTTTTCATGTGTTTTATTTTTTCTTAAAAGTAAAAATTCTTTTGAAACCGAAAACAAATAATTCCTATGGAAAAAAATAAAATGGCCACGAAGTATTTTTGCTCTTCCCGGGAAATTACATTTGCGAATCCTTATGAAACAACTCACTATCGCCCTGATAAGGGAAGATAAATCACCTCCAGATAACCGGGTTGCTTTCACTCCCGTACAATGCCAGTGGCTGATGAATAAATATCCGGAGCTGAAAATAGTAGTGCAGCCATCGCAGCACCGGTGCTTTAAAGATGAAGAATACCTGGATGAAAATGTCGAGGTAACAGAAGATATTACGCAGGCTGATCTGATGGCAGGTATTAAAGAGGTTCCAAAGGAAATGCTGATTGAAGGGAAGCGCTACATTTTCTTTTCACATACCATAAAGAAGCAGGAGCATAACCGCTCGCTGTTACAGGAAGTGGTGAAAAAAAAGGTTTCCCTGATTGATTATGAATGCCTCATTTGGGAAAATGGTGAGCGCATTCTTGGATTCGGGCATTTTGCCGGGGTGGTAGGTGCCCATAATGGATTTTATTCCTATGGCAGGCGCTTTAACTTATTTGATCTCAAGCGTGCTTACCGGTGCGGGAGCTATCCGGAAATGATCAAACAATACCGCACGATCAGGCTTCCTCCCGTAAAGGTTGCAGTAACAGGAACAGGCAGGGTAGCTAAAGGTGTATATGAGCTCCTGGAGGATCTTAACCTCCGCATGGTAAGCGAGCATAATTTTCTAACCCGGGATTATCATGAGCCTGTATATGCAGTTCTCAATACTTCACAGCTTTATAAGCGCAGGGACGGAACACCATTTCAGCGTGATGAATTTCACAATCAGCCGGGTGATTATGAATCGGCATTTCTTCCGTTTGCGCAGGTAACAGACTTGTTTATCAATGCAATTTTCTGGAATCCTTCAGCTCCAGTATTTTTTACCAGGGAAGATATGCGCAGATCAGATTTCCAAATCCGGGTGATTGCAGATGTTTCCTGCGATATCAACGGCTCAGTGCCTGCAACCATCCGCGATACCACCATTGAAAATCCGGTTTTTGGTTACAATCCTGTCACTGAAAAGGAAGAAGTACCTTTCCAATCTCACTGCATTGATGTGATGGCAGTAAGCAATCTGCCCAATGAATTGCCACGTGAGTCCTCAGGTGAGTTCGGGGATAAGCTGATTGAATACGTAGTGACAGAATTACTCACTGAAAACAGCCCCATCATTGAGCGCGCAACCATCGCTGAAGATGGAAAACTCACACCGCGTTTTTCATATCTGAAAGATTACTTGGAAGAACAGTGAATTGTAAGTTCAATTAATTAATGCAACACAATGTGAAAAAAAGAAATGGTTGGCGAATCAACCAATTCAGGAATCAGGAACTTAACTGTATCTTCCTGAAAGAAATGTGAGGTGGAGAAGCAATGCTGAACCAGGTTTATGGCTGAACAAAATCAACAGTATTGCAGTATCAATTCGCCAGCTCCGTTTTAAGATAATCAATCACATTCACTTCCACTGCATCTACTTTCCGCAGGTCAGCGAGGTAATATGAAACCCAGTCACCAAGATGAATCAGGTACAGGGCTTTTTCAATATAACTCTCCCCTTTTGACCATACTTCATAAATATGCCTGGTGTATTGTGTAATAATATTTTTTGCAATATTCATTCTTTGCTGGGTACGCGAATAATCGGAATCATTTCGCAGGAATATAACGGCATATTTTCCCGGTGTACGCCAGCCCACCAGCTCATTGTGATTCATTTCCGGAATGGGATTGTGCCAGCAAAGAATTTTCGAATTTTCATTCAGCTGCTGCTTCCATCTGAGCGCAACCGTCTCAAAATTACAAGCTGAATAAATTACCGGAATTTTCCTGTTCATTTTTTTTGCAAGCGATTTCGCCTGCTTCATAATGTGTTTTTCTTCTTTATTCAGCATCGTTATTGCCTGCTCAATCCCCACAATAAACCCATCGTCAATCAGGTTGAAATGCGCAAGAATAAAGAGTTGCTGAATAAAAGAGTAAGCCAGGCATGCACGCGGTGGCTTGCCCCCCGGGATGATGATGTAATCAAGACCTGCTTTTTTAGCAAGTGAAATAATAGAGCCACCAGATGACACACACACGATTTTACAATTTCGCCTGATCGCTTCCTCAAGCACATGAACGGTTTCTTCAGTATTGCCCGAGTATGAGGATGCAATAAAAAGTGTGTGCTCATTAACCCACTCCGGCAGGAAATAATCTTTACTTACCACAACCGGTATCTGCAATTTTGCTGCTGTTAATTCAGTTACGAGATTACCACCGATACCGGACCCTCCCATGCCTGCGATCAGAATGTTACGGAGTTCCTTGCGCCGGGGTGAAAGCCTTATGTTCTTCCCGATTTCTATGGCTTCCGCCATCTGATCTGTGAAGCCGGCAATTAGTTTGTCCATCATCTTTAGTTAGTTTTAGGTCATTAAACGTAAAGGAAATATTATTTCCGCTTTAAAAATAATCGGTTAAAAATTTTATTCCCCGGGAAGTACAAAATTCATGAGTAAACATAATGAGCTCGGAGTTAAGGGAGAGGTATTTGCCCTGGAATTCCTCGAGAAAAAGGGGTATGATATTCTGGAAATTAACTGGCGTTTCGGCAAAACTGAGATTGACATTATTGCACGTGATGTGAAGACCATTGTAATTGTAGAAGTAAAGTCACGCTCTTCTGCATATTTTGGCTTACCGGAGGATGCGGTGCATCCTTCAAAACAAAAAAATCTTGCTACAGCGGCCGAGGAATATTTAGAGCGGAATAATCTGGAAATGGATGTCAGGTTCGATGTTATTTCAATCACTTTTGAAAATGCAGAAGTGAAGATATTTCATATCAGGGATGCCTTCTTTCCTTACGAATAGAAGGGTGTTAACCCGGTGAAGGAGGGATTTCCGGCATGAATACCACCTTTTTTGATTTCCCTCCCTCACCGGATTAACACCACTCATCAATTCAAATTACTTTACGTTTATAAGCTCTTGCCAGTATTCCCTCTCCCCTATTTTCATTCTGACATAATAAACAGCTCCCTCATCCAACCGGATCGGGTAAATGTATTTTCCGGAGAGCTGAGTCTGAGGTGTCACTATCACTGATACGCGTTGTGCAATTCCATTCCATAATTCAACGGTCACGTCCGAAGCTTGTGGCAGAAAGTATTCAAGGTTCGAAAGTGAATTCGCAGGGTTAGGGTATAGCAAAACACTGAAGCTGTTGCCGGGACCGGCAATTCCTGTAGACAAGATCACCAGTGAATCCGTGATGGTAATGGAGCATCCGCTGGAATCGGTAATAGTTAATGTAACTGTATATGTTCCCTCATCAGTATAAATATGCTGCGGATCTTCCTGCACGGAAGTTGTTCCATCTCCGAAATTCCAGTCCCAGCTTACTGCGTTTTGAGAATTACTGGAAAAGTCAACAGGCAGATCTTCGAATAATGCTCCGGTATAAGTGATGCCGGCAGATAGCAGCGAAACAATTATCGTGGTGGTGACGGTATCACAGCCGAAATCACCACAGCCGATCACGGTTACATCATAAATTCCTGACAGGGCATAAACATGACATGGATTTTCAATATCGGAGGTAGTGCCGTCACCAAAATCCCAATGCACTGACAACGCACCTCCGTTAACGGAATCAGTAAAGCATACATTCCCGAAGCATTGCACATCCGCAATCACTGAAACACAACTTCCGCTTCCCACAGTAATATTGATGGTTACAGTGTCGGAAGGATTGTCGGGATCATTCCCGTAAACATAAAAATACTCTGTATAATCGCCGGCAGGCAACCCGGTATTTGTAATGGTAAAATTATATTCAAGAGACTCAGACGGGTGAACAACACCTCCGCCGGTTGGTGTGATTGTAACAAAATCAGAAATCAGATTGCTGTTGATCCAGGATAAGGTGTTTCCGATTACCAGTGACGCCGTATCATTGGGAATAAAGTAATCAAATCCAAGATATACCACATGGCCAAGACCCTGGTCAGTATAGCCGGTAACAGTATTGCCTGAATACGTAATTAAGTCATTCACTCCATTGGTAAACGCCTGGGTATAAGTATGCTTCGGATTTTGGTCTATCAACTGTGGTAACCCCTGTGTAATCGGATGTGATGTGTTGACTACGTCAATTGCTACATTCGGCACTACACTTCCAAAGTTACCGGTGAGCAACCCTGTATTATAAATACAATCAGATTTATTTTCGGTTGCTCCGCAGAAAATGACTGTTCCGCCATTATTTACAAAGTAGTCAAGAGCTTCAGCGTAATTAGAGTAAACAGCAGGATCACCTGTCGGGCTGGTCATCAGAAAAACGTTTTTACCCTGTAATTCCATAGCGAGCGTATCACCACTCTGCGTTGCAGTGGTTGCAAGTGTGTATCCGGGAAAGTATTGATTCATTGCAGCGATGGTATTGGGATGCTTGGTGCCCAAATCAGCACCATAAGTAAGTGCCAGAATATTCGGCTGACTACCCTGGAAAAAATATTCTGTTTCTGTTACACCATATACTAAATCACCATCCCCTGAATTAAATACGGTGACTGGAATCACATAGGAGTCAGCGCAGTTTAAATTAACATCAATAACCTGGGGAGAAACAACCATGACCGGGGGCTCCTGCACAGTAATAATCTGAATACTGGTATCAGCACCGCCGCAGTTAGAAGAAATAAGTGTTACAGTGTAAGTGCCTGATGTAGTATAAGTATGACTCGGATTCTGCTGATTTGAAATAGTTCCATCCCCGAAATCCCAGCTCCAGTTGATCGGAATATTTGTTGAAAGATCAGTGAAGTTAACCGGTGTTCCATAAGCAGGATTTATATCACTTGCCTGGAAATCAGTTACTGGTGTAATAAGTCCTCCAACAACCGAAGTCCAGTCAGCAGAAAAGCCAGAATTAGTTCCGGAGGCATTGGAAGTCCAGGTGATGAACATGGAACTTGCGGTTCCGGTTACAGTAGGCAGCGGGAATGGAAAACCGCTTTCACTCAAAAGCAAGGGTGCATTAGCATCAGGACCGTCATAAACGTTTAACACATCATTATTAAAATCGGTTGAAAAAAAAGTGAGCTTTAATGTAATATTCTTTGCGCATGCCGGATGAATTAGCAGGTCACAATTTTCATTATTGCCATAGCTTCCGGTTTGACCGCCGCTATCATAAAAAGTTCCTGCGTCAAGAGTAGTGGTGTCAATGGTACAAAGTGTGATGACCGGGTTCACTATGATGTACGCTGTTTTTATAAGTGAAGCAGAACCAAATGCATTGGTAGCAGTGAGCGTTACATCATATGCTCCGGCGGTGTTGTATGTTATTCCTGTTGGATTTTGCAATGAAGACGTTGCAGGTACGCCACCGGAGAATTCCCAGCTCCATGAAGTTGGCGAATTCTGGGAAAGATCGAAAAAGTTAACTGACTGACCCAGATTGATGGTTGTTACATCTGCAAAAAAATCAATAACGGGCGCAGCATCAGGTGGTGCTACAAAATAAACGCTGTAATCCTCGGCCTGACCACGCTCAGGGTTAAAGCAAGCATCAGTGATGGTGCTGATTTGCCGGTCTTCAATTATCCGGAGCCGCAACGGAGTGTTCAACGGAACATTTAAGGGTGTATAGATAAGAGCGGAAACGGTGCCGGTAACATCATCGGCGCTATAAACCAGTTCAGTGGCATTATCGAACGCGCCATTTCCATCGTAATCTATCCATATTCTTATGTCATCGCCTATATTCCCAACTGTAATCTTTGCGAAGTAAGGATCACCGGCAGTAAGCTGTGTAAAATCCGAGCAGGTAAAATCCATGTACCCTTCCAGTGCGTTATCACTTAATTTATCAATGTCAGCAAGAACGAAATGCAGAATTCCATATTTGGGTGATGGAAGTGTATCAATGGGGATGCATGCAGCCGGTACCGGGGAACCAATATTCTGCGCATTGATGTAATTCGTAACAACAAATGTATCGCTGGTGTTGCAGAGAGAAACACCGTTTACAATCAATGAAACAGTATATACTCCTGTAGTTGTATAATCATGAACCGGGTTGGCTGCGGTGTCCGTTGTTCCGTCACCGAAATCCCAGAAATAAGAAGTGCCGTTGATGCTGCTGTTACTGAATGCAACACTTGAAGGAAGTGTGCAGAAAGTAGTTTGCGGAGCCGAGAAACCTGCGACAACTGCATCCTGGTATGGATCACCAACACCAACAGCATACCATGCATTGGTGCATTGTATCGTTTGAGGAGTACAATCACCATATAAATCCAATGCTGACTGTACACCATAATCACGTGCATCCTGGTAGGTTGCATTCGCGGTAAGATATACACAGTTTGTACGGTAAGCTATTGCCGTGGCATCATCAAAGCCGATACCGATTACGTTGTATGCATCTCCGAGATCGTTTACACCTGCGCCACCTGTCACAAGCAAATAATACCAGAAATTCACAACCCCGCTTTCATAGTGCGGATCAATACAGGTGCCCCAGAAGTCGCCACCATAGCAGTTAGGATTGTTAAACTCCTTGGGGTTTGCCATGTTTCGAAAGGGTGTTCCTGAATTATGACCACTTACATACCATGAAGCAGTTGTAGGGTTTTTCTCCCAATCGACTGCCTGACCGAAAATGTCACTGTAACCCTCGTTTAATCCACCGGATTCGCAAGAATAAATAAGTGCAGAATGAAATTGCGTAACGCCATGTGTGAACTCATGACCAACAATCAGTACATCAGTAAGCGGGCCATAGTTGCTTCCATCCCCATCACCGAAATGGGCATCTGCCCCGGTCCAGAATGCGTTTACATAAAGTCCGTCATGTGCATAGGATATCAGGTTATATCCACTTCCGTCAAGCCCGTTTAGCCCAAAATGATTAAAATAGTAATCGTAAGTCGCCTCCGCACCAAAATGACAATCCACCGCCGGCTGATCTGTGCTCCAGTAATTATCATCGTCATAGTAATCAGTGGTACCTGATGGTCCTGCATAGGTTATTACACCGTTGCCGCGTGTATCATCATGCAGGCGAAAAGAATTAGGTGCAAGACTATCGGTGGTGATTGTCCGGGTGCCGCTGTATTGGGTTATTGCAGTACCAAGAGCCGCATCACTGCAAATTAAATTATCCGACTTAATGATGCTTCCTGTTATTGCATCAACAAAATACCAGGCATTGCTTAGCGGACTTACTGCATAAATGTTGCATGCATAAGCGAGTTTATATTGCCCTTCATATGGCAGTACAACGAGCTTTTTATTATTACTCATCTCTTTTTCATGTGCATATTCATCAGCATGAACATAATTTAACGCAGCGTGATAGGCCTGTCCCGGGCTTAAAACCGGCTGAACAGAAAGATTAAT
Source organism: Chitinophagales bacterium (assembly GCA_039920305.1). Taxonomy (GTDB): domain Bacteria; phylum Bacteroidota; class Bacteroidia; order Chitinophagales; family UBA10324; genus DASRAJ01. Next base: position 14,374 of record JBDSEA010000032.1, on the reverse strand, counting down.
ATCAGCATACCATTCTCCATTAGCATTTACCACACGATTATTCCGGCTGTGGACATAATAAACACCATATTGAACTTCGGTACTCTTATATGTCTGGCGATAGCAGGTATGAGTGAAGGAAGATTGGTCTTTTTCCTGCTTATACTGCTTGAATCCATCTTCAGGCCTTAATTTTAAAACGTCATTTCTCAGCCATGCTGTTGCATTTTCAGGAGCAATATTCTCATTCTGATCCAGGCGAACAAAAGAAACTGTGTTTCGGATTTCATTAATAAAAAGCTGTGAGGCGCCCTTGCAATATCTGCCGGCCTGATCGCCGTAGTAATGTTGTACACTTTGCTGTGAAAACAGTTGTAAAGAAGAACATACAATGAGGATAATTAATAGAGAGACCGAAAGATGTTTCATGTGTTGTGTTTTTGAAATGAAAAATAAAAATACGGTTCTGCAATGTATGCAGAAATAAAATTCGACTAAAGACGAAAAATTCTTTTCTCAGAGGTAAACAGGCTAAGCAATTAATGTATTTCCCTATAAATCACAAGTACCCAATAAGGATTACTGCAGTAAAAAATTATTCCTGCCTTCTGCCGCTTAATAAAAATAAAACAGCCATTCTTATTGCCACACCATTTTCAACCTGGTCAAGAATAATAGAATGCCTGGAGTCCGCCACATCGCTGGTTACTTCTACTCCGCGGTTAATGGGCCCGGGGTGCATGATGATGATATCTTTCCCAAGGTCATCAAGCATTTTTTTATTGATGCCGAAGTATAGTGAATATTCGCGCATGGTTGGGAAATACTGAATCTCCTGCCGTTCGAGCTGAATGCGCAAGAGGTTGGCTGCATCGCACCATTGCAATGCTTTTTTTACATCATATTCCACCATTACACCAAGTGACTCAATATAATTGGGAATAAGAGTGGGCGGCCCGGCAACCATTACTTCAGCCCCAAGCTTTTTCAACAGGAAAATATTGGAAAGTGCAACACGGGAGTGGCGGATGTCACCGATGATCGCGACTTTTTTGCCTTCCACAGCCCCTAATTTCTCCCTGATGGAGAATGCATCAAGCAATGCCTGTGTCGGATGCTCATGAGTGCCATCACCTGCATTGATAATGCTTGCATTGATATGCCTTGAAAGGAAAACCGGTGCACCGGGACTTGGGTGCCGCATCACTACCATGTCCACCTTCATTGCAAGAATATTTTTCACCGTGTCTGTCAAAGTTTCTCCTTTTTTCACAGAGGATGCGGAAGAAGAAAAGGTGATCACGTCTGCTGATAATCTTTTCTCTGCCAGCTCAAATGAAATTCTGGTACGGGTAGAATTTTCAAAAAAGAGGTTTACAATCGTGGTATCACGCAGCGATGGAACTTTCTTGATCTTGCGGTTTATGATATCCTTGAATTCACCAGCTGAAGCAAAGATCAATTCAATATCATCCCTGGTAAGGTATTTAATTCCAAGAAGATGGTTTACACTCAATGCATTCATTCATTTTCATTTTTAACCGGAAGAATGAGAATGCGATCACCTTCCGAATGATGATCCCATTCCACCATCACTTTTTCAGATGTGAGTGAATCTACCGACTTTCCGATGTAATCAGGCTGGATGGGAAGCTGCCTGGTAAAGCGCCGGTCAATCAATACTAATAGTTCCACCTTTGCAGGGCGGCCGAAATCAAGCAAGGCATCCATTGCAGCGCGCACGGTTCGCCCTGAGAATAATACGTCATCAATAAGGACTACTTTTTTTCCTTCCGTAGAAAAATTGATGGCAGTAACTTTAGGAGTGAGCTGTTTATCAGATGTGCGGTAATCATCTCTGTAAAAGGTAGGATCAAGCAACCCATACTGAATTTCGATGCCGGTGATTTGTTTCAGTCTTTTGTAAAGACGATCAGAAAAATAAACCCCGCGTGGCTGCACCCCGATCAAAACTGTCTGCGTAAAATCTTTATGATTTTCAATGAGCTGAAAGCAAAGGCGATCAATGGTGAGGTTAAGTTTCCTGCTATCGAGAATTATGCGGTGTTGCAAATCCGGAATGATTTGCGCAAAGATAGCAGGAAGAAAATTTTGAGAAAGAAATGAGGAATATTAAACTTTAACTCTTAAAAGGGGCACCATCATTTCAGGCTCATTGAAGCATTCACTCTGCAAATTTTTTTAGCAAGTGCTGCTTCATTTCCATTTCGTAATCCGATTTACGCATTTTCTTCAATTACACATTCACCTTCTTATACATATTAGTTCCCGCCCTGTACATTGAAGAAAATATTCATTGCTCAGTATTTGATTCCCTGATTCCGAAGGCGATGAACCAGCACTGCATATCTTAATAATTGATCCAGAAAATCATTTCTCCGACATAAAGGGATACCGGTAATCCACAGGGGGAACAAGTGTTTCTTTAATGGAACGTGGTGAAACCCATCGGAGCAAATTCAGCATGGAGCCAGCTTTGTCATTCGTACCGGATGCGCGTGCACCACCGAATGGCTGCTGACCGACTACGGCGCCGGTTGGCTTATCATTGATATAGAAATTACCGGCAGCATTTACAAGCCGCTTTGCTGCCAGATCAACTGCGCTCCGATCCTGTGAAAAGATGGAGCCGGTAAGTGCATAATTCGAAGTACCGTCAACAAGATCAAGTGTTTCCCTGAATTTGGTTTCATCATACACATACACTGAAAGCACGGGACCGAAAAGCTCTGAGCACATGGTGGCATACATGGGATCTGTTGCCTGCAACACTGTAGGATTGATAAAGTACCCGTCACTTTTATCAAAGTTTCCTCCTGCTATCACTTTTACTCCCTTATCCTTTTTCGCTCTTGTGATAAATCCGGCGAGGTTGTCAAATGAAGCTTCATCAATCACTGCGTTGATGAAGTTTCTGAAATCTTCCACAGAGCCCATCCTGAAGGATTCAATGTCAGCAACAAGCTTAGCCTTTACCTCTTTCCACAAGTTTCCGGGAATATAAGCGCGTGATGCTGCAGAGCATTTTTGCCCCTGGTATTCAAATGCGCCGCGTGAAAGCGCAGTTACCAGTGAATTCACATCAGCGCTTGGATGTGCAAGCACAAAATCTTTTCCCCCTGTTTCACCCACAATGCGGGGATATGATTTGTACCTGGCAATATTTTCTCCGATTGTTTTCCAGAAGCCCTGGAATACCGGTGTTGAACCGGTAAAATGAATTCCGCCAAAGTCGGGATGAGCGAAAACTATGTCACCTGTTTCCTTCCCTCCGGTATAAATGAGGTTGATCACTCCGTCCGGTAATCCTGCTTCGCGCAGCACGTCCATGATCACCCAGGCTGAAAAAATTTGCGTGTGTGATGGTTTCCAGACTACCGTATTACCCATAATGGCTGCACTTGTCGGAAGATTACCTGCTATGGCAGTAAAGTTGAAAGGCGTAATGGCAAATACAAATCCTTCGAGCGGGCGCCACTCCATCCTGTTCCATACTCCCTTCGATGAAATCGGCTGCTGCTGATAAATTTCCTCTGCAAACTTTACATTGAAACGAAGAAAATCAATCAGCTCACAGGCAGCATCAATCTCAGCCTGGAAGGCATTTTTCGATTGGCAAAGCATTGTGGCGGCATTGATTCGGGAACGGTATTTCCCGGCCAATAACTCAGCTGCTTTCAGAAAAATCGCAGCCCGGTTTTCCCAGCTCATTGTTTCCCAGTTTCGCTTTGCCCTCATCGCTGCTGCTATTGCAAGCCGCACATGTGAAGCATTTCCTTTATGAAAATCGCCAAGCACATCACGGTGCTCATGCGGAGGGTTAATCTGAATTTTTTCACCTGTGCGAATTTCTTTTCCACCTATAAACATGGGAATATCTGCACGATCAGCCTTTATCATTCTTAGCGCTGCTTTCAAATCTGCACGCTCAGTAGTTCCCGGTGCATAGGTCAGATTGGTTTCATTAATGGCTGCAGGGATGGTGAATTGTCCGTTGGTCATTTATTTAATAATTGAATCCGGAATTAATCGTTTTCAAAATCAATTTAAAGTTACTCAGGATACTTTCGGAATAATAACTGAATTGCTGTCTGCTTCATTTAATACGCCAGAGCATTATGTGAATGCTATAATTTGTCGCAAAGATAGACGTTGATAAACTTTGCTGTTGAAAACTTTACATTCATCACAAAATTTCCGCTCTATGTGAAAGTAACTTTACGAGTTTACTAATATACTATGGCTGAGGGCACTAATAAACTGAAATCAGACATTTCGCGATCTGACCGGGCACAGGAAAAGACTGTTGCTGAATCACCAGACAAAAAAGAAATACCGGCACCACCAAAAAAAAAGCGGGAGAAAAAATCCACTGAAAGCGGATTCAAAATTCTCCTGCATGATGAGCGCACCCCCAAGGCCATCGGGTTGCTGTTTCTTCTTGCATCGCTCTACCTGTTTGTTGCATTTACCTCCTACCTTTTTACATGGAAGGTAGACCAGGATCAGGTTTTTCATTTTTCATGGGGTAATTTTTTTAATGGTGATTTCAAGGCGGAAAATTATCTTGGGAGACTGGGTGCATACGTTTCACACTTCTTCATTTATAATGGATTTGGAGTTGCCTCCTTTCTCATTGCTGCGATGCTTGCTGCATGGGGATCCAATTTGTTGCTGCGAAGAAATATCTTCAGTGCTGACCGGTTATTCAAATTCAGCATTTTTGCTCTTGTCTTGCTTCCCGCAGCATTGAGTTTTTGCTTTCAGTTGTACTCCTTTCCCTTTGGAGGTGCAGTAGGAAATACGATCAATACATGGCTGAATGGCTTTATGGGAGTGCTTGGTACAGGAGCATTGCTATTCTTTTCTGTTCTGCTTTTTGGTGTTATCGTTTTCAATATGAGCTTCTATTTCCTGCTCCCGCAGAAGAAAAAAGAATCATTTTCATCAGCCACTCCCTCAGCTGTAACGAACCCTCCTTTTGAAATAGCGAAGCAGGAAGTATTAACAGTAGATGATTTTTTGAATGGCATGGAACTGATCGAAAAACCAAGGGAAGAAACAGCAGCAGAGGTACGGGCTGAAGTTCATGAACAGGAGTCTAAGACGGAGGAAAACTTTCTTCCCATAAATAGTGAAGTGATTTCACCGGCAATGAATGTTGATGACATTGCACTGGATATAGTTGAAACCCGGGAAGATGAAGTGGTAAGTGAGGATATAGTAGTGAGGGAAAACTATGATCCCACGATTGATCTTCCCAAATACCTTTATCCATCGCTTGATCTTCTGGAAAATTACGGCTCTGAAAAGCCGAAAGTAGATTCAGAGGAACTGATGCGAAACAAGGATCAGATTGTAAATACACTTCGTAATTATGGTATCGAGATACAAAGCATCAAGGCGACAGTGGGTCCCACGGTTACACTTTATGAAATCGTTCCCTCCCCTGGCATTCGCATTTCCAAGATAAAAAACCTTGAGGATGATATTGCCTTAAGCCTGGCTGCGCTTGGCATTCGCATCATCGCACCTATACCGGGAAAAGGGACGATAGGGATAGAGGTTCCTAATATGCACAAGGAAACGGTTGCCATGCGCACGCTTCTTGCCTCAGAAAAATTTCAGAACGCCCAGATGGACCTTCCGATTGCACTTGGAAAAACAATTTCCAATGAAATCTATATCGCAGACCTTGCCAGGATGCCTCATCTGTTGATGGCGGGTGCAACAGGCCAGGGTAAATCTGTCGGTGTGAATTCCATTCTTGTTTCACTGCTTTACAAGAAGCATCCGTCACAAATAAAGTTTGTGCTGATTGACCCCAAAAAGGTTGAGCTGAGCCTGTATTCGATTATTGAAAAACATTTTCTTGCCAAGCTTCCGGGTGAAGAAGAACCCATTATTGTAGATACGAAAAAGGTAGTTCACACTTTGAAGGCTTTAACGATTGAAATGGATGCGCGCTATGATCTGCTCAAGGATGCCCAGGTACGCAATATCAAGGAATACAATGAGAAATTCGTAAACCGGAAATTAAACCCCGCAAAAGGTCATCGCTTTCTTCCATATATCGTATTGGTGATTGATGAGTTTGCTGATCTGATCATGACAGCAGGCAAAGAAATCGAGCAGCCAATTGCCCGGCTTGCACAGCTTGCACGGGCCATCGGCATTCACCTTATCATTGCAACGCAGAGGCCTTCGGTCAACATCATTACGGGCACCATCAAGGCAAACTTTCCCGCCCGGATGGCTTTCAAAGTTTCTTCAAAGGTTGATTCCAGAACCATCCTTGACCAGGGTGGTGCGGAGCAATTAATTGGGCGTGGAGACATGCTGTTGAATATCGGAAGTGACATGATCCGCCTTCAATGCGGATTTGTTGATACGCCTGAAGTAGAGCGGGTGTGTGAGTTCATCGCAGAACAGCGGGGCTATCCTGATGCACATCTGCTTCCGGAAGTGCATGATGAGGAGAGTGAAGGAGGTGAGTTTTTCGATCCGAATGAGCGGGATGAATTATTTGATGAGGCAGCACACCTGATAGTACAATATCAGCAGGGATCGACTTCCCTCCTTCAGCGCAGGCTCAAGCTGGGCTATAACAGGGCAGGGCGGCTGATGGATCAACTGGAATCCGCGGGTGTTGTAGGTCCCAACCAGGGAAGCAAGTCGCGGGATGTGCTTGTGAAGGGTATGATCGAGTTGGAACAATTTTTGGCTTCCATGCGTGAAAGAAGCGGAATTGTATAGTGCTTTTATCCTGCGCTGCAAAACAATTCCCGAACATCATGAAAACGATTTTTCTACTTTTACTTGTTCTGGGTTCCTCCTATATGCCCGCGCAAACTCCTCAAAATGATCCTAAAGCCACGGAGATTCTAAATGGTGTGAGTGCTAAATATAAATCTCTTAAGGCAGTTCAGGCAGATTTTACGGTTAGAGTTGAGAATGGAGCCAACACTTCGAAAGATGTACAAAGCGGTACATTGTATGTTAATGGTAACAAGTATAAAATTCAGTTGAAAAACCAGGAGATTATTTGCGATAATACAACTGTATGGACCTATTTGAAAGATGCAAATGAAGTGCAGGTGAATAATTATGATCCTGATGAGAATACCATAACACCCTCACAGATTTTTACGATTTATGAAAAGGATTTTCTATATGCATATATTGAAGAAAAGAAATTATCCGGCAAGCTGATTCAGATCATTGAACTTACCCCACATGATAAATCAAAGCCTTATTTCAAGATCAGGCTTGGAATTGATAAGATCGCCAAAGCAGTACAAAGCGCGGTTGTATTTGATAAAAACGGGAATCGATACACCTATGAAATCAAGAAGTTTACTCCCGACCCGGATATTGCAGATTCATTATTCACTTTTGATAATAAGCAACATCCCGGCATTGAAGTGGTAGATCTGCGCTGAAATTTATATACGGACTGTAATTGATAATTACCATCACCCGCTTTCTTTCCGCAATTATTATTGAGTCTATCTGTTTGTATTAATTTTAAGTAAAGGATAGCTCTGCATTCCTTAAGAATCAGTTTTTCAAAATAATTTTTGGTTCCCATAATGGCTGAGTGCCGCTTTGGTCAACTTGGTGCACAACCATCAAATAAATATCGGGTGACAATGTTGAGAGATTTAACTGCAACTCATTATGACCTGCATTTAATATTACATTATGCTGTTGCAGGAATACCTTCCCCATTTTATTCATGAATGTTATGGTGACTGGCTGCCGCGTTTCAGAATTTAGATGAACGGTAAGCATTTCAAAAGCAGGGTTTGGCTCAACCTCTACACCCTGCAGGCCTGTACCACTCTTTATACCCATTACACTGTACGGAACCCTAACAAATTTCGGGCGGTAGGAGTCTGCAATCCAGCGATCAGTGAATGGATGCTTGCATTGTGAAGGGCACACATCCGGCGCCAGCGTATCCACCATATCATTTACATTGTAAGCAATTAGCAGCTCATCATTTTCAATAAATTCCGGGTGCGCAGTAGCATTATAGGTTAGGAGGTAATGCCCGTTGATCTGGTCTTTTACAGTGTAAAGCAGACGCGGTGATTGAAATTTCCCTGCCGGAGCGCTGCTGCTGTATGAATATATATTTCTTCCTAAACCGCAAGTCAGGTAGCCATTATCCTGTGTAATCAGGTGATAAACGCCCTTGATTTTTACCACGCTGAAACCAGGCGATACAATTTCACCACTGATTTTTTTTGCCAGCACCGGAATGGGTGTCCAATCAGTGCCGGCATAGAATTCCCAGTTTCCCGAAACAAGATTCTCAAACTTGGTGCGTGCTACATAAGGCTCGTAAACAATCCAGTTCAGCTTATTACCATAGATGTAATAATACCCTGATGTATCATCATAGATCACCGCTTTACCCATGTGGAGGTTATTCATTAAGGGGAGTGTGGTGATGCTTAATAGCTTGAATGATGGAAGCAAAACCTTTGCAATGTTCTGGCCGAGATAATCGTAATTAGTTCCGTTATACTTCTCGAGAAATATGAAAACCGTATCGTCTTTCACAAATCCATGACCGGGCCAGTAAACATTATTGCCAACCGTACCAAGCTTAAAATAGGTTTGATCAATGCCTGTTTTGGTTGAATCAATATAGGTTATCATCTGGTTCAGGTTTACTGCATCCTGCACAGTGAAGCAATTTCTTACCTGGAATAAACAGGGCAATGTGTTATCGCTGCTGTCATAATGATCAATATAACTGTCCCCGAAAAGCCACATCGTTCTTCCGTCCGGCAGGGGAATAGAGATCGTGGCATCACCGCCGGTCCATCCCTGCGTTCTCTGAAAATAACCGGTAAATAAGGAATCAATATAAGAAGATTGTGAAAAAGCTGGAACTCCTGAAAAAAGCAGTAACAGTATAAGTGTAATTTTTTGCTTCATGATTTGAAATGGTTTTATGACGGGTGTCGAAGGTAATGAGTTTTCATTAAGGCCAGCCGGAATGAAAAACCATTGGAATTAAATTCTAATTTACCAGGCAAAGAAGCCCGGAGCGAAATAAACTCCGCGGCATCGCGATCAGGAAGAATCCAGATTTGTAAAAACTTTACCGGTTTCTTGCTGCTCTCATTTTTCTCGCTGTGGGATTTACCGGTTCCTGCGTTCATCGCCTGAATGTCATCCTGCCTGATCACTGCATGATTGCCCATGTTGTCAAAATGTTCGAGATTGCCCTCAAGTGGAATAGAAATGATCTCCATGTTTTCATAAGGATGCTTTCCAAATCCCATTCCGCCTGAAACTGTATCATCATTCAATACCCTCAGAACACCAAAATTCATCCGCCCGGGATTATAGTAGCTTCCAAAACTGAAAATATGATAGGAATCTAACCAGGCATGTACCGGCTTTATGAAGAACCTGTTGAAACATCCTTTTTGCTTAAAATGATAGACCATAACACCACAACAAAAGAAATCATTCCGTCAAAACCGAATCAGTTCCTTGCAGCACCGGACTCATTAAAAAAATGAAACGTACCCTGCAGGAAACAATTTACCATTAAATGTGGATATTTACTCAAATCACATTCTTGATAATTCCGGAGTTTATTTAGCATTGTTCAGCATTTTACTTTTTTCATTACCAATCATTTCCCCAACATCACCATAACACACCCAAATCCTTATGAAACGACCATCAAGAAAACGGGTTATTGATTTTGAAGTGGAAGACATTTTTCATTATAATCTTGCTGCACCCCACTTGCGAAAGCCCAGGTTCGAGCAATCCATAACGTTGAATGTTCGCTGGAATGGACTTGATGTAAGGCGGCGGGAAGCCTTACTCCAAAGAATGCGGTATACGATTGAAAGGTATATGTAACAGGTTTAACCGGGCCTTAAATTTTCCGCACAATGAACCGGAAAGCCGTATAGATGTCCCTTATTAAAATTAAATGAGAAACAAACCAGTAATAAAACATCTGCAATTACTTCAACATTGCCCGCAGACCTACACGATATCAAACCGGAATTTCACACCTTGCGTTAGAACAAGCTTTACTTACAATGCATTCCCTGCATACTACCAAAATATTTTCGGCAAACTTTTGACTTACGGTTGACCTCATTCCGTTTACTTTATTGAAATACAATTGGTGTTTAAGCAGAAATGGTTCAGGCATACGAACTGGACGAGTACGCCATTAAGTGGCCAAGACTACAAGTTATATAACAAAATCACCCTCCCTCACAAATGAAAGACGGTGACAAGTACAACGAATGGACATAGAAATAAAGAAACTGACCAAACAGGACCTTGACAATTTCATTGAACTTATAAATATTTTTGAAAATGTTTTTGAAATGAAAAACCTCAAAATGCCTGATGAAACTTATCTTCAACAATTATTAGAAAAGGATGATTTTTTTGTTTTTGTCGCCTTGCTTGATAACAAAGTGGTGGGTGGGTTGACTTCTTATATCATGCACCAATATTATTCAAAATCGCCATTGGTTTATATTTTCGACCTTGCTGTAATAACTGAACTTCAGCGAAATGGAATCGGTAAAATGCTGATTGCGGGTAATAACAATTATTGCAATACAATTGGTGTTGAAGCAGTAATGGTTCAGGCAGACGAACCGGACGTTTACGCGATTAAGTTTTACCAGTCAACAGGGGCAAGGGCAGAAAGGGTTATTCATTTTGAATACCTTATAAACCAAAAATAACCGCGCTTATGGGTTCGCAGTCCTGGCTTAACTCGTTAAATATACAGCCTGGTTTGCATAACAAGCTATTTCACCTCCCGGCTAAATTCATTTAGTTTCTTCAATGCTTTCGGGATATTGATTCCCTTCCCAAGCACACCCTTGAAAATATCACCCTCTTGCCGCACTCTCGCCACAGCGTTGAAGATTGTGAAATCTTTCATCTTCAATCCTTTCTTCACTTCGTCCCAATGCAACGGTATGGATGCGGTAGAATCCGGTTTCGGCCTCAGCGAATAAGGCGCGGCAAGTGTAGCCTGCGGGCGGTTCTGCAGAAAATCGAGATACATCTTTCCATCCCGGTTGCTCGTCAGCCGCTCAATGCTCGTGAATTTTGGAATCTGTGAATGAATAATTTTTACGATCACCCGGCCAAACTCTTTTGATTCCTCGTAAGAATATTTTGCCCCCAGCGGAATGTAAATGTGCAGTCCTGTAGATCCAGATGTTTTACAATATGAAGGAATATTTGCAGCATCGAGAACCTCATGTGTTACCTGTGCAGCCCTGATCACCTGCTCAAAAGTATTTTTATCAGGATCAAGATCAATGATGCACCAGTCCGGATGATCCGGTGATTGTATGCGGCTGCTCCAGGGATGCATTTCAAGGCAGCCAAGAGACGCCATGTACAGCAGGCTCGCCTCATCCATACACACCAAAAACTTTTTATCGCGATCATCAGCTTCGCTATGGTATGGAAATGTTTTAATCCAGTCCGGCGCCTTGCCGGTCACATCCTTCTGGTAGAAGCTTTCACCTTCAATTCCATTCGGATGACGGATGAGCGTTTGAGGCCTGTCCTTCAGGTAGGGCAATATATATTCCGCAACCTGGTAATAATAATTGATCACATCACGCTTGGTGACCTTCCCCTTGGGGTAGAATATTTTACTGAGGTTGGTAAACTTAAGCTCATGGCCGTTAATGCTTCGCACCTGTGTTTCATCGACAGGATTAAGAAGGGTCTTTCGTTCTTTATTCACAGTTTTCTTAAATAATTTTTTAGCAGAATATGAACTTTCGATTTCTTTTACTATGGCCTCCGTTTGTTTTGACTGCTCCCTCACAACCTGCATGGCATTTTTATCCATCCTCAATCCTTTGAATGATGTGTGCCGCAGAGCACCCTCTCTTGTCAGTTCCCGGTAACTTATTTCTGCTACCACCCTGGGCTGAACCCATTTAACCATTGCTTTCGGGGGATTGGGCCTGAAGCGCGAGGGCTTATTGTATTCAGGAACAGTTTTAAAGGGACATTTCGTTGTTATAAAGGGTTTCAATTTCTGTAGAATCTCCTCCTGGAGCTGGTTAGAAAATCCGGTTCCAACCGGACCGATAAACTGAAGCTGGTCTCCTTCGTAAACCCCAAGCAGCAAAGCGCTGAATTTCTTTGCAGTGTTTTCATTGATCGTATATCCGGCAATGATCGCTTCCTGCCGGGTTTCGGTTTTTATCTTCAGCCATTCTTTCGACCGCAGTCGAGGGATATATTTACTATCCGTCTTTTTTGCGATGATCCCTTCCAGCTTCATCTGTCTTGCGACTTCAAAAAATTCTTTCGCTCCGGCATCAAAGCTTTCACTGATCCTGATACCGGCTGCAGGCGGCATGATGAGATTTAAAATTTTTTTACGCTCTGTTAGTGGCAGGCCTGTCAGATCATATCCCTCAAGCCACAAAATATCAAACAGGTAAAATACCAGATCACCATCGGCCTCACTTCGCCATGCCTGAAGATCACTGAAATCAGCTATCCCCTTTTCATTTAATACAACTATCTCACCGTCAACTACAGCATTAATTCCCCATCCTTTTAATACATTATATACAGAATAAAATTTCTCATTGAAAGACTTACCATTTCTCGAAAGTAAATCTACTGTACCCTGGTTAAGATAAGCTACTGCACGGTATCCGTCCCACTTTACCTCGTAAATCCATCCGGGCTCATCAAAAGCTTCATCCACAAGGGTCGCAAGCATGGGTGAAATTTTGACCGGGAACGGAGACTTTATTCCCTGACTCACATACATTCTCATTTGCCTGGTGAGAATATTTGAACTGCCTGCACTTCCATGATTTGCTGAAGCCATATAGGATGATTAAGAAAAATTTTATCCGGTGGAATATGAACAAGAGATCTGCCCCGATCATTTCTTCAACTGAATCAAATGCTATTCCTGAAATAATCAGATTCAGGAAAAGCACCACTGAAGAAGAAACCTGGTAAAGGATGGCGTGGATTTTATTGAATTGAAAGAAAAAATTCCTATGAAACTCTTTTTCCTGAAAAATCTTTGCGATTGATAACAGGGATTATATTGCTGAATGCCCCTGCATACAGGAATGCTTCCACTAGTGCGCATAAAAATGATTCCGTCCGTGCCCTGCCGCCAGCGTCAAATGCCGGCAATTATAATGGCAATGGATCCGGTCCGACTATCATGGACAGCATGCAGGACCGGGACAATCCGGATTCTGCCTTGTACCATGATAAATAAATGAATTATTGAGCAATCTCACAATACATTACCACAGTATTCTGAATGTAAGATTGATGCGCGGGGCTATAATCTTTTTGCTTTTAGGAATCTGATGTTCTCACATATGCTGTGTTTCACCCTTCATAAGCATATAGGTTCCATGAGTAAGTTCTATGCTTTTTATTGTTATATCAATGATGTGCCTGAATTTAAATGTTCTTGTTGCTCCAAAGCTAACAGAGGCAATTACAGGATTGACGCGAAGAACTTTTTCATTGTCGCGGTGCCATCCCACGTAATCGCTTCCATCACGGTAGTAATTCAGCAGCACACTTGTAAAAAGCATTTGCGCCAGCGCTTCAATTTGCGATTTGATTTCCAGAAGCTCGGGCGTCCATGGATGTGATTTCATGCTGATGCCGGAGTAGGAATAATCTGCATGATGCTCACCATACCACGCCGTGAGTCTGGGCAGGTAAACTTCCTTGCCATAAAACTTAATCCGATCCTGCTTCCATTGGATATTATTCAGTAATGTCTCGAACAGGAAATTACTCTCCTTTTCCGAAAAGAATTTTTTATAACCATACACTTCCCCATCATAGGGCAGGAGATTCACAGTGCTTTTATCAGCAGGAGCTCCTTCTTCAAATAATTCACTTTGCATACTTAATATTCAAAGGAAATATCTGCAAGATTAAAAAAAGGTAACTTTTGAAAGAAAAGTTGTGGTATAATAATGCTGATATTGCCATGCAACGAGTAATTTCATCATCCATTAACTTCCTCCGGCAATGAAATACTTCACCATATCCCTCACATTAATAATAATCCTGTTTGCAAATAAAGTTAATGCCGGCTCTCCGGTGAAAGCAGGTTGGTCCATCAGGAATCCCTTTGAGCAAAAGGTTTTTATTGAAAACCAAGGACAGTTTGAGGGAATGAATAATCGCAGTGAATCAGCCATTCAATATGCTGTTGATGACGGCGGAGCAAATATTTTTTTTACCACCCGGGGTATTACCTACCGATTTGATAATACCGGAAATAAATTATCTCCTGATGCTGAAAAGAAAGATACCGAAAGAAAAAATACTGCAT
>JBDSEA010000031.1:0-5819 GCA_039920305.1 Chitinophagales bacterium | reverse complement strand
CATTCACGAATCAGAACAAATTAATGCTCAATCAACCATAGCCTTACTGGAAAAGATAAAACACCATCAGCCGCAAGGCAACATCATAATCATATCTGACAATGCAAAATATTATCACGCCAAAATGCTGAAACAATATTTAGAACACAATCAAAGAATTCAAATGCAATATTTACCATCCTATTCCCCCAACCTGAATCTGATCGAGCGACTATGGAAATTTTATAAGAAGAAGATTCTCTATCACCGGCATTATTCAACGATAGATGAAATGCGAACGGTGTCACTAAAATTCTTTTGCCGGCTGAAAGACTATACCAATGAACTGAATACTCTGATGACAGAAAACTTTCAAATCATTAAACCAAAATTTTCGGAAACCTGTGTCTAATGGGTATAACACCTTCGGCTTATTGCCAATCCTACATTGGTTGGGTTACGAAGCAGGTAAATTTCAGAGAAGAACCAAGCACCGAATCAAGGATCATTATGTCATTGAAACCCGGCTCTGAAGTTTTTATCGTTTCACTTGAAACAGAAGATGATTTCTACGATGTCATTGACATTAAAACCAATCAGGAAGGTTACGTTTACAAATCGTATGTAAAAGTTGGCGAAGAAGTGAAGAAGAACGATCAAGATGTTTTTACACCCACGGGTTCATCAATTAACTACAATCCGAGCGCAGAAGTGTTCAACAATACGAATGTAACAATGACGCTAAAACTGAATAGTGAGAGTTTCACTCTTGCTCCTCACGAAAAAAGGACACTAACATTAAGTCCCGGCAACTACAATTATCGAGCATCTGCACCTAATGTAATTCCGTTAATCGGAACTGATAATTTTGAAAAGAACATGGACTACACGTGGGAATTTTACATCGTTACTTCTTACAAATAATGAACTCATGGCAGTTTACAGATACACTACAACAACTTATTATTTCACACCGCCTCCGATAATTTCTGAGGTTGAATTCAATGCACTTCAGAAAAAACTCAAATCCAATCCTGTCTTTGAATTTGAGCCGCAAATATCTTTCAGAAATAAATTTCCTATCACTTGGTGGATGATTCGTATTGCTGCTTGCTTTATTCCTATTGAGCTAATCGGTTTAGCGAACAGACCTATAGCAGAAAGTGCGTGGGATAATATTCTTGCCATTGGTTTACTCACTATTGTGATTACAGTATTCACGCTGATTTTTGGTTTCACGGCATATACTTCATTCAATACTTTTCTTCGCGATAAAAAGAATTTTTACGCCACCCTCAAAAGAATGATAAGTAGTTCAGCAAGCTATCAGGCATTCGAGTAGCAATATTATTCCGCTTACCCTTCTACAAGAGTTGTTGAAAATGATTTATTAAAAAATTTCCCACGTTTCTAAGAGATGAATCTTATTACCAACAACCCTTTCAGAATACTTTACTTGCCAATTACAGCAAGTGAAAAAGAAATTGCTAAGCAGATCAATATGCTTGCAACTTACGCTGAGATGGGTAAAGCAATGTCCTGCGAAGCTGATTATTCATTTTTGTCACCGATTAACAGAACGTCCGAAAACATTGAAGAAGCAAAAAAGAAAATTGAGCAAAGCGAAAGCAAACTTCTTTACTCACTCTTTTGGTTTTGGCAAAACAACCCTGTTGATGAATTGGCTCTTCACCTTTTAAAAGAGAATAATACTGAAAGCGCAATTAGGATTTGGGAAAAAGCTGCACTTGCAAGTAAGAACAAAGTATTGAAGCCAGTTGTCACAAACGAAAACTTAATTGCATCATCATCTCATTTTAGCAACACAGACGATGAAGATCATTTGCTTCAAAAAAATGAAAATGAATACATCGTTGAAAGAAAAAAAGAGGATAGCTATTTTATCCCGACTGCATTCTTTGAATTAAACTTTGAAGACAACTGGACAATTGAATGTGATACATCTTGGATTGACGGAGTAGATAATGAAAGTTACGGTATTGTTTTCGGACGAGAAAAAGGTAAAATTGAGTAAGATATTGAAGAAGATAATTTAAACGATGAAATACGTAAACGTTTTAAACCTTAAAATAATATCACTTTTAGAATGGATAAAAGAAATCAAAGAAAATAGCTTTTTATTTAAAAATCGTTTTTATTAAGCTATTAATTCAAAAATTAGGAAGTTTTTTTATCACAAAAGACAAAGAATATGTTTCTCTTCTTTTTTCAAAAGTAAATACAGTTAATTTAATACCTTATATTACGAAAAAATTCGAAGAAACAAATAGTAACAGGAAAATAATTGCCAAATTCAATAGAATCAAAAATGACTTTAAGATTGCAGGTGAAGGATTTTATAAGGCATCTGATTCAATGTCCGAGAATGGGGCTACAATTTACTATACGATTGCTTCAAATTTGAATAATGTAAATTTTTATATCGATGGTTTTATAGCTCTCACTGAAGATGGATACTTATCCCAAGCTGGCATTGAAAAAGAAGATATTGCGAAATATATTAATCATTATATTAATAAGCTTAGGTTTAATGGAAAGCGATTACCTTTTTGTTATTTAATAGGTGGAAATGTATTTATTCCTAATTTGATGATTAAAAAAAAGAAAGAAAACATTAGTGATGAAAAATTAAATTAGCATTAGGTGAACAGGGAAATGCGATTATAATAATACTTTGTTTTTTAGCCGCTATTGCAGGCGGAGTGATTTCCATTATTGCAGGTTATAATTAAATTATGCTTATTCAAAACACAAAAATGCAGAAGGTAAAGAGTTTTATGTTTACAATCAATCAACAAGAAAATATGGAAACTATTCTGCAACCAGGTATCATGTAAATAACTTCCCGACGGCCGGAATCATGTCTAGTATTTCAATATTAATCACCCTTATCACTAAGCGCCTATTTAGTTTTATCAGGATACTGAGGAACTTGTGGAATAACCCTTTCCCCGTTTTTCAGTGAATCCATCATCACCTCAATGGCTTTGTTCAGCTGCTGATCATTTCCAATATATTCCTGCGCGGGGTCCTGCTCAACTACAATATCGGGGTCAACGCCATACCCCTCAATCACAAATCCCTTATCAGTGTAAGGTGCGAACTCCGGCCGGTTCAGGAAGCCGCCATCCATGATGGGCAGCGTGCCGCGAATACCAGTCACACCGCCCCACGTGCGCTGCCCGATCACCGGACCAATCTTTAATGTCTTAAAGCGGTACGCAATGATGTCGCCATCGGAAGCGGAATATTGATCAGTAAGAAGGGCCTTGGGGCCGAGCAACATCTGCGGATCGGTGCCCCCTGTTTGATTGCGGGCCATGTTGTAATACACAAGCTGTGATACCAGCCTCTGTGAAACCAATCCTGAAACAAATCCGCCGCCATTGCCACGGTCGTCAATAATGAGCGCACGCTTGTTGAGCTGTGGATAAAAATGCTTTATAAATTCATTAAGCCCCTCAACACCCATGTTGGGAATGTGGAGGTATCCGATCTTTCCTTTCGATACGGAGTCAACGTAATGAATGTTGTGTTCCACCCAGCCGAAATAATTCAGGTTTCTCTCATCACTGATGGGAACCACAATGGCTATTCGTGAGCCATCCATCGTTGGTTTTGAATTTACAGTCAATTCCACCTGTTTGCCGGCGGTGTTTACGAGCAATGAATATAGGTCAGGGGTGGAATTGGTGAGCGTACCATTCACCGCGATGATAAGATCACCGGTGTTAATATTTACACCGGGCTCTGTGAGTGGGGAGCGCAGCGCGCTGTTCCAGTTTGCCCCCTTAAATATCTCAATGATCCTGAAAAATCCGGAACCATCCTTTACAATCTCCGCACCCAGCAAGCCGGTTTGAATTCTCTCAGGCTTGGGCTCATCACCGCCGCCCACATACGCATGGCCAATACTTAGCTCGCCAATCATCTCGCCAATCAGGTATGTGAGATCAGCGCGGTGATTCACATCCGGAACAAGCGGGCCATATTTTACCTTCATGGCATTCCAGTCAACGCCATTCATATTGGGCGCATAAAAAAAGTCCCGCATCTGCCGCCAGCACTCATTAAAGATTTCCTGCCATTCCGCATGGCGGTCAACCCAGATTTTCATGTTGCTCAGGTCTGCATTTTTATCTGCCTGAAATTTTGAGGTGGGCAGATTAATGACATAATAACTTCCGCTTTTATTCACTGCCATTTTTTTCCCGTCAAAAGAAATCAGGTAACTGTCTGCCTGCCCCAGTTCCTCCTCCTTCCTTTCCTTCAGTTTGTAAATCATCAAAGTTGCCTTTTCTTCACCCGCCTTCTGCTTCTGATAGTAGATGTTTCCATCACGATACTGGAGGTTGAAATACTGTGAGGGATCAATGGGCAGCGAAACCAGCCTGCTTGTTATTCCGTCAAGATCAATTTTTACATCGGGTGCAGCTCCGGATTCTCCATCATTCTCTTTGGCGGATGAAGATTTATCACTTTTTTTCTTAGAAGCTTTATCATCTGCATCGTCACTGCTTTTTCCGGCAGGCCTCACCTCATTATTCTCCGGTGCGAAAGGGGATTCAGTTGATTTTGCAAGCGCAAGAAGGTAGACCTTGCTGAGATTCTGATAAGAGATCTGAAATTCGACATTGCTGAAGGTGGGATTGAAATCCCGGTCAGAGGTCAGAAGAAGATATTTTCCGTCATGGGTAAAAGTGGGCTCGTAGCTCGTGAACCAGTTATCTGTTACCGCTGTCGGCTGCCTGCTTGCAAGATTGTAAATAAATATGCGGTTTTGGGTTTGCCATTCAGGCCGCGCATAGGCAATCCATTTGCTGTCCGGTGACCAGTCATAATAAATGTATTCACCCGCATCTGAATGTTCCACAACGGTGATTTTCCGTGTATCCACATTCACATACTGCAGGGTTTGTTTCCTGTCACTCCACATGATCTTCCTGCTATCAGGACTAAATCTCAAATGATATTTGTAATTATCGCCAGTGGTAGTCAGCCGTATTGTCTTGCCATCACCCTTCTGCGGCTTCAGATAAATTTCATCTTCACCGGTTGTGTCGCTGATATAGGCAATCCAGTTTCCATCAGGGCTCCATACGGCATCGCGCTCGTGTGCATTGTTAGTGTTGGTAAGGTTGCGGGTGATGCCGCTTTCAGCGGGAACAGTGAACACATCACCGCGGGCAACTATGGATAGGCGGTTGCCATCAGGAGAAAGGTCCCAGCCTTCAATGAATTTTGCCCCGTCAACAAATTCACTTCTGCTCCAGCTATCATCACCGGCAATTTGTACCTTGACCTGAGTAGCCTGTTCACTTGCGAGATTCAAAATATAGAGCAGGCCGCCTTTTTCAAAGACAATATCCTTATCGCCAAGCGATGCAAACTTGATATCGTAATCAGTATAGCTGGTGACCTTACGTGTTTGCCCGTTATTGAGGTCATATACATACAGATTCATTGTTTTATCGCGATCGCTGAGGTAATAGATTTTGTTTTGATGCCACATCTGCTCAATATCCTGTTCGTCATTATGGGTGATGTTTGACCACTGCATGGAGCCAAAATCATAGATCCATATATCATCTGCCATTCCGCCCCGGTAATACTTCCATGTTCTGAATTCCCGGAATACACGGTTCATTGCAAGCCTTTTTCCGTCCGGTGAATACGAGCAAAAACCGCCTACGGAAAAGGGCAGCTCTTCACTCAGGCCGCCGTTGATACCAGCTATAAAAAGCTTTCCTTTAAAATCATTGAATGATTGTTTACGTGAGCGATAGATAATGTGCTCATTATCTTTCCAGGTCATTACA
>JBDSEA010000030.1:0-19777 GCA_039920305.1 Chitinophagales bacterium | reverse complement strand
AATACATGTTGCAGATTTTTGTCCACTCACAAAGCCTGCGAGACTCCAGTTGCTGGTCGGGATTTGTAATCACAAGTGTTCCAAACCTTGGAAACCAATTACTGGATTGGGTTACAGATGTTTCATTCATCAACTAAAGTTAAAATCAAATTTCGCTTGAATAGTTTATCAAAGTATTTCTCTTCTGCAAAAAATCAACACTGATGACTTTAAGAGTTGTTAAACCAGTGCTTGATTTTATTAGGATGACCATGGCATAGGATCACCACTTGCTTCATTATATCTTCTTCGAGTTCTAATACAAACAAATCGAAATTTGGATATTTTAATGCTGGTGATCTTGTTGAGATTTATACACAATAATGAAAACTTTTTGCTTTTGAACACCACGATCAAAGACCACAATACTGTTCTTAGAGTTCTCATCATTGAAGATACCAAATGGAATAGTTTAATCTATTGTTCACACTTCCAACAGTCTTCTCAAAAACTCAAATGTTTACCTATGTGTACCCCCGTAATGAAAAAGGTCTCATATGTACTTGATTTATAGGGCATTATTCTAAATCTAAGTGATCCCGCCGGGGCTCCAGGGAGGTGATCACTTCTTTTCAAAAATATAAAGCTTTGCATTCGGAGGGAAGTAAGGGCAATGACCTTTAAAGCCAAGCTTTCGCAATTCATGCCTCAGCGATTGCATAAAAAATCCATGAGTAACCAGTAATGTATCCTGATGTGTCCCTGTTATTAATCCTGTCAGGAATTTTCTTGCTCGCTCATTACTCTGAAATCTTGTCTCGGGCATTTTATGATAATTGAAAAACCATCCCACCCTTCCTATCACAGACCGAAGCGATGACGGCAGATTCATTTTCAATAAAAAAATTGCTGTACTGGTTACTTCAACGAGTTCGTCAGTTGTTATAAAATTTCCGGGGTAGATGGCCTTTGCAGTAGCTATTGCCCTTAGCCTGGTGCTTACATAGCATACAGGAAAGTCCTCCTGCCTGATCCTGATTATAGCTTCTGCAACTGCGGAAGAATCATAGGCTTTTCGCCCCATATTAAATAGTTCCCCATTAGAGAAAAAAGGATCACGGCATAAAACTTTTGCGTGCCTGATGAGTCCTATTTTCACGTAAAAGAATTATTTTAAAAGTTCGTTCAAAGGAACAAATCAGGAATGGCCCGAATCACCAGCCTGAAAAAAAATTTGGCAGATTCCGGGGTTTTCCCGGACTTATAACCTTTCTGCATATTTAAAGCTCCATTCTGAAAATCACCAGTCCGCTTAACAGCTTTGGCTCAAACCATGTTGATTTTGGGGGCATCACTTCTCCGGCATCACTAACAGCCATCAGCTCATCCATGGATACGGAATAAAGAGAAAATGCAACTGCTGCTTTTCCCTTATTCACCCGCCTTTCAAGTTCTTTTAATCCTTTAACTCCTGCTATAAAGTCAATGTTCTTATCTGTACGGGGGTCGTGAATACCGAGAATAGGATTAAGTAAGTTATTTTGAAGAATTGATACATCCAGTGCACTTACAGGATCCTCCTTATAGGTCCCTGGCTTAGCTTTCAACCTGAACCATTTTCCATTCAGATACATGCCAAAGTGATGCTTCTTATGAGGATCATACGGCACTCGCTGAGCTTCCTCAACATAAAATTTTTCCTCCACCTTTTTAATAAATATTTTTTCATCCGGGACTTTAAGGGATTTAACAACTCTGTTATAATCATAAATTTTTAGCTGGTTAGCCGGGAAGAGGCAGGTAAGGAAATAGTCATAGTCCTTGGAGGCTGAATCAACTGGTTGCGAATTAATTTTTTTAGAAAATATATTGGCAGCGGCTGCACGATGATGTCCGTCTGCGATATATGCCGCAGGAACTCTGTAACCAAACGATGCTATTAATTTTTCCACTGCATCATTCTCATTAACCACCCAGAGATTTTGTAAAACGCCATTCTCTGAAGCAAAATGATAGAGCGGCCTTTGAGAAATAGTGATTGAATCCACAAGCTGATCAATTTCAGTTACAGGTGTGTATGCAAGAAATACAGGGTTTGAATTCAGGTGGGTCACTTCAATTTGTAAGGCATTTTCAATTTCTTTTTCTTCACGGGTATGTTCATGTTTTTTTATTTTGCCTGCCCGGTAATCGCGGATGTTCATGCAGCAGATCAATCCTGTCTGGGAGCGACTATCCATGGTGAGGCGATAAATGTAAAATGACGGAACTGTGTCGCGGATGATTATTCGTTCGGCAAGCAGTTTCTCAAAGTATTTTCTGGAATATTCAAACAGCTGCAAATCGGTTTTAAGCAAGTCATCACTGAAATCAATTCCTGGCTTTGCGATGTGTGCAAATGAATAAGCATTGTTTTTTGCTGCCCGCCTCCGGTCAGGCTCATTCATCAGGTTGTTCGGTATAATGGCAACTTTTGCAGCTAATTCAGGAACGGGGCGGTATCCCCTGAAGGGTTTAATGTCCATTGGCGGATGGTAGAAATTCGAAACTTTGAATGGTTGTAAAATCAGAAGGTGTGAAAGCTTCGGGAAATGAAAGCCGTAAGGTTATCAGGATCGAAATGCTTGCATCAATTCCAAAGCAATTTATCATTTCAAAGAATGAATTTTAGTAAACCTTTATCAAAATCAATTAAATTCTATTCCTTTCTAAAATCTTTAGCGGCTAAAAATATTTTAACCCGCACACGTATTATTGTAAATTGCGGAATACTGTTTAATCTTTGCAATGGTCTTCAGAACTTTAGCACCCTCCGGCGCTTTAGCCGGTCAGTTAAAATTTAAAGCCTGAAATAATATCTACTATCTCTTGCCCGATTCTTTCCTGTGCCTCATTCGTGGAAGCGCCAATATGCGGACTGAGTGAAACTTTGGGATGCATCAGCAGCATAGAATTGAGCGTGGGCTCTTCTTCATAAACATCAATTCCTGCAAAGGCAACTTTCCCGGAGTTGAGATTTTCCATCAGAACATTTTCTTTGACCACGCCACCACGCGCGCAATTGATAATTCCTACTCCATCCTTCATCATGGCAAAATCTTCCATTGTTAACACCTCGGAGCCGCCGGCAGCATGAACAGAAATAAAATCACTGGCTTGAATAACTTCCTCTCTCGAGCATGTTGCAATTACAATTGAAACTTCCCTTCCTCCGATTAAGATCTTTAACTCCGCTTCCTTCACAAAAGGATCAAATGCTTTTACATTCATCCCCACACCGAGCGCAATCTTTGCTGTTTCCTGTCCAATGTTGCCGAACCCAAATAGACCGAGTGTTTTTCCGCGTAACTCCGTGCCTGCGGAATATCTTTTTTTCAGCTCATTAAATTGCGAAATTCCGTTTGCCGCCATTTGCCGGTTGGAATCAAACAGGAAACGAACTCCGCCAAACAAGTGAGCAAAAACCAGTTCCGCCACTGATAATGACGAGGAGCGGGGGGTATTCTTTACCGTAATTCCCTTTGAATGCGCATATTCCACGTCAATGTTATCAAGGCCAACCCCTCCTCGGATAATAAGTTTTGTTCTTGTGATCACATCAATCAATGACTTGCGAACCTTTGTAGCGCTTCGTACTGTGAGTACATCAAACTCATTGATGTAATGAGGCAAATCTTCCTGTTGAATTTTCACCGTCACCACTTCATAGCCATAATCTTCAAGCTTAGCTTTCGCTGAAGCTTCAATGCCATCATTTGCAAGTATCCTGATCATGTGTGTTGTGCATTATTGATTTGCAGGCGGGAAATTATCATTACGTACATGCCGGTATCAGCCATTCTTCCTCTCAAATTCCTTCATTACCCCGATTAGAATTTCAACCCCTTCAATGGGCATCGCATTATAAATGGATGCGCGGAATCCTCCGACACTTCGATGTCCCTTGATGCCGATACAGCCATTTTCTTTTGCGAAGGTGTTGAACGCCTCTTCGAGTTCAGGTTTTTTCAATACCCAGGTAACATTCATTGTTGAGCGATCTTCCCGGGCAACATTCCCTTCAAATAAATTACTGGAATCCAGAGTTTCATAGAGTCTCGCGGCTTTCTGAATATTTCTTTTTTCCGCTCCGGCCAATCCGCCATTTGCTCTCAGCCATCGAAGAGTGAGCATGCACACGTAAATGGAAAAGGTGCAGGGAGTATTGTGAAGCGAATTGTCTTTAATATGAGAGCGGTAATCAAGCATAGTTGGTATCTGCCGCTTCACTTTTCCCAATAAGCTTTCTTTGATGATAACAAGTGTGGCACCTGCGGGTCCTATATTTTTTTGTGCGCCTCCATAAATCATGTCAAATTTTTTCCAATCGAGGGGTCTTGAAAAGATATCAGAACTCATATCACCGATCAAGGGTACCGGAGAGTCAGGAATTGTCTGCATCTGTATACCGTGAATGGTTTCATTCGTGGTGATGTGAAAATATTTTGCATCCCGGGGAATGGTATAGTTCTTCGGGATAAAGGTGTAATTCTTATCTGCTGAGGAGGCAAGTACATTGACTTTTCCAAATAGCTTCGCTTCCCTGATCGCTTTTTTCGACCATGACCCGATCTCCATGTAGGCCGCTGTTTCATGATCATCCAGAAGATTATAAGGAACCTGGCAGAATTGCATGGTAGCGCCTCCCTGCAAAAAGAGTATTTTGTATTCCTCACCCAGCCCGGTGATCTCCCTTACTAATTCAATCGCTTCATCCACTACCGCAACAAACTCTTTGCTCCGGTGCGAGATTTCAATGAGCGACAAGCCGATGTTATCAAGCTCAATTATTGCTTTTGCCGCCTCATCAAAAACTTCAGGGGGCAGAATCGCAGGACCTGAATAGAAATTGTATTTTTTCATGAAAACAGTTTGAATTACCGCCCCAAAATTAATCAATGAAATTCCGCTTTGGATGGAGTAAATATCTTGCAAGCAGGTTAAAAGGATCATGAAAAAATTTCTCTTGCTTGTTTTCATTTTCCCCATTCCGTTTTTTACCGGGACAATGCCGGGCGACTCTGCGGAGCCTTCGAAAAAATGTCACAAGCGTTGCCGCAGGTGTATGAGATTGAAATAATACTTATTCCAATCGAGCGGATGGTGAAGTATCAATAAGTGTTTTTTACCTGTGCGAAATGATATGTAAAATATCGTAATAGACCTGTCGGGGACCATCGACTGTAACGAACTCAAAATAATTTTAAGCACTGACACTACGGTGAATTAACCGATCAATCTGCCGGAATGTATCTGTTCCCTGTGAAGGTGAAGGATGAAATAGTTAACAGGAAAATTTTAATTGCTAAATATTTTTAGCGGAGCAGATTCTGCGGCTACTTTACGCGTTCTACGTATTCGCCTGTGCGGGTATCTACTTTCACTTTGATTCCTTCGTTCACGAACATGGGAACCAATATTTCAGCACCTGTTTCAAGCTGCGCTTTTTTCATCGGGTTATTTGCAGTGTCACCTTTTACTGCAGGTTCGGCGCTCGTGATTTCAAGAATAACATTCACCGGAAGTTCACAGGTGAGTGGCTTATCCGTCTGGGAGTGGAATGCAATTTCGACTTCCTGCCCCTCCTTCAGGTATTCATGGCCAACAACCATTTCCTCGGATAAGGTTACCTGGTCAAAAGTATTTTGATCCATGAAGCTGTAACCCGTATCATCCTTATACAGGTATTGATATTTTCTGCGCTGAACCTGTACCGGGGATATTGATTCACCGGAATTCCAGGTTTGATCAATTACCTTTCCGGTTGTTACACTTTTCAGCTTTGTCCTGACAAAAGCACCACCCTTGCCTGGTTTTACATGCTGAAAATCTACTATCGTATAGAGATCATTTTTGAAGTCAATTGTTAATCCCTTTCTTATATCTGTTGTGGTTGCCATTGTTAGTAGTGTATAGTCAGTAATTTTGTATTAGTCATTAATTCTTAGTTCTGAGTATTATAATCAAATTATTATGCAGGCTGCATTTCCTTCTTCATTCACTATTCTACATTACCTCAATATGCCCATTTCAGCCATACTGCACCCCATGTAAATCCCCCTCCAAAAGCGCAGAGGATGAGGTTATCTCCCTTGTGCAACTTTTTCTCCCATTCCCAAAGGCAAAGCGGAATGGTACCATTTGTAGTGTTGCCATATTTCTGAATGTTCAGCATCACTTTTTCCGGCGGAAGATTCATCTTGGCTGCTGTGGCATCAATGATCCTTTTATTTGCCTGGTGAGGTACAAGCCAGGCAATATCCTCAGCGGTCAATCCATTCTTGGTGAGAATTTCATAGCCAACATCTGCCATCTTTGACACCGCGAATTTGTAAACCGCCTGACCTTCCTGATAAACATAATGCAATCTTCTCTCAACAGTTTCTTTTGAGGAAGGCATTGCAGAGCCACCCGCTTTCTGGTGAAGGTGCACTCGTCCGGCGCCATTGGTGTACATGATGCAATCGAGTACTCCCAGGCTGTGTGAGTTTGGCTCGAGCAAAACTGCACCGCCTCCATCACCGAAAATCACACAGGTGGTTCGGTCAGTGTAATCAATGATAGAAGACATTTTATCGGCACCCACAACAATGGCTCGTCGTATGGCACCTGATTCAATCATGCGTGCAGCTGTAGTTAGTGCGTAAAGAAATCCGGAGCAGGCAGCCTGAAGATCATATCCCCATGCATGCTTTAATCCCGCTTCATCACAAATGATATTTGCTGTAGCCGGAAACTGCATGTCAGGAGTAGTTGTAGCGCATATCAAAAGCTCAATGCTGTCAGGATTGGTATTTGTTTTTTTCAGCAAGCCTTGTACTGCATTGATGCCGATTACAGAAGTTCCTTTACCCTCCCCGCGAAGAATTCTCCGCTCGCTGATTCCGGTCCGGGACATGATCCATTCATCAGTAGTATCCACCATTTTTTCAAGATCGGCGTTGGAGAGAACGCTATCAGGCACCCATGCGTGTACGCCTGTAATTGCTGCGGTGATCTTTGCCATGAGTTACTTTTTGAAGTGGGAAGGCAAAGATAACTGCCCGGTATTCAACCTTTACTTTTTTAAAAAGACCGGGAATAAAAAGATTGGTAGAAAATAAATGAGAGCTTTTTAGGAATGTAAGTATCAGTATTTTTATAGCTGCTCTTCAGCATGATGTTCAATAAACACTTCCTTGAAAACTTCAACCAGGCGGTTTTGAACCATTTCACGTGTTAGAAGTATCATCTGCCGGAAGGCAGTTGCATTGGAGATTCCGTGACCTATTACGACAGGCGCATTTACACCAAGTATTCCGGTGCCTCCATAATTTTCATAGTTGAATCGATCCCAGTAATGGTCTTTTATTCCGCGGCTTTTGATCATGTCATAAATGGATTCACCGAATTTGAGGATGATATTTCCGACAAAGCCATCGCACACCATCACATCAGCTTTATCTGAAAAAATATCCCTTCCCTCGATGTTACCTACAAAGGTCAGCTTATCGCTTTCGCGCATAATCTCTGATGTTTCCTTCACCAGAAGATTTCCTTTTCCCTCTTCTTCTCCTATGCTGATCAAAGCTACACGCGGATTCTCTACATGGTAAATTAGTTTTGCATACAAAGAACCCATAATGCCAAACTGTAATAAATTTTCAGGCTTGCAGTCAACATTTGCCCCTATGTCAAGGAGAATACCAATCCTTCCGTTGTCGCGCGGCACCACTGTACATAATGCAGGGCGCAAAACGCCTTCCATCGTTTTCACGCTATACATGGCCCCCACCAGCATGGCACCTGTATTCCCTGCCCCGGAAAACGCATCGATTTTTCCTTCTTTCAAAAAATAAAAACCTACTGATATACTGGAGTTTGGCTTTTGCTGAAATGCTTTTGTTGGTGACTCAGCCATTCCAATAACCTCTGTGCAATGAATTATTTCAAACTGATCAATTGTGCAACCTTGTGATTTAATAATTGACCGGATAGCAGGCTCATCACCGAACAAAACAATCTGGTGATTGCTGCCAAGTTCTTCTGATACCTGCAACGCTCCTTTTATGCATTCGCCCGGTGCGTAATCACCTCCCATGGCATCAAGACCAATTTTCATTTATAATGCAGTTGGCTTAGTAATTTTGATCAATTCCGCAGTACAGGCTGAAGGGGTGAATTTCATAAAAGCAATAATCAAAATTCCCCTCACAAAAAACGTGTTTAGAAATGCACATTGCTTGAGGTTATGAAATGGCAACCGGCTTTTCAACAATCTATTCTCCTTTTGAGAGGATTTTTTTGCCTTTATAAAACAGTTCACCCTCATGATAGTGGGCTCGATGGCGGATATGCGAGGCTCCGGTGACTGGGTCAGTGCTAAAGGTTGGCATTTCGGCTTTATCGTGTGTGCGACGATCGCGCTGGCGGGTTTTCGAATGTCTTCTCTTAGGATTGGGCATGTTAATTAAATTTTATTTTGGTTAGATCATTCCACCGGGGATTAGCCGGCATATGATGTTTGACTGCAAGATTGTTTAATTCTTCAAGTACTTTTTGATTACATGGCTTTTTACCGGTAAGATTATCACAGGTAACATGGTTAATCGGAATGCTCAGGTTTACAAATTCATAAATCAATTGTGCAACACTGAAGTGTGTTTCATGCCTGCCAATATATACTACATCAGCGAGCGAATCATCATGCTCATCTTCATGATGCTCATCAAATTTTACCACGATAGAGTATTCATTTTCCACAGGATAATCAAGCTCCGATCCGCACCGGTCACATGGAAGATGAATTTTACCATCAAGCTGAAAATGAAGATTAAAGAACGAAGTGTGTTTATCAAACTTCAGTATCACGTTTATATCGGCCTGCTCTACTAATGAGCCGGTAAACAATCCAAAAAATCTGTCATCAATATGATAGTTGAAGTTGGTAACCCCATGTTTCAACCCCACGAAGGGAATCTCATATTGTCGCAGCGGGTGCATCAGCTCCTTTATTTTTAGCGAGGGGCAAATGTAATAGATTTCGGAAAACCTTATTATACGGGAATGTTGCGCAACGGTGAAAAACCTACCTGCAAATTGCGTGGCTCAAACTTCGTTATACTTGCCCGCAAATTCAGTATTTGCTCTACAGTCCTAAAAATCCTGTTCCGGTATTTCATATTGAAGGACACAACCAGATTTATTCTGCGCGGCTAAGCCGCGAAGTAACCCTTGACTTGTTCTTGCCTGCCAATTACCCTTACACACGAAAAAAATTCCCGTTCCTCATTTTAAATGACGGACAGGATGCAGAAGCTCTGAAGTTAAAAAGCACCTTGTCGAGATTGACACGAACACATCAGATGCAGGAAATTATTGTATTCGCCATAAATGCAGGTGATAGAATTGCTGAATATGGAGTGGCATCACAAGCAGATTTTAAGAAAAGAGGCAATAAGGCAAAATTATACACCGCGTTTGTTGTTGAAGAGTTGATGCCCCTGCTTTGCGCGAATTTCCGGCTCGATTTAAATTCAGGATGTAATGCGATTGCCGGATTTTCACTTGGCGGGTTGTCGGCATTTGACATTGGATGGAATCATCCCGACTGGTTCCAGCGGATTGGTGTGTTTTCAGGGTCGTTATGGTGGCGAAGCAGGGGGTATGAGGATGGTTTTGATGAAAAGAAGCACCGGATAGTTCATCATGTGGTTCGAAAGTCGCTATATAAAAAAAATTTGAAATTCTGGTTTCAGACCGGCACACTGGACGAAATTGCCGATCGCAATGCTAATGGAGTAATTGATTCGATTGATGATACTCTCGATTTGATTTGTGAGCTTGTAAAAAAAGGTTACCGGCCCTACAAGGATATAGAGTATACTGAAATTGAAAACGGAAAACACAACCAGATAACATGGTCAAAGGCATTGCCCTTGTTTTTGAAGTGGGGATTCGGACAATAAGTGTTGATTCAAGATTAAATTTACGTAAGAGCTCAAGAATTTCACACGCAAATTTCAAGATATTTTAAATTACTGAAAGCATCTTCTTCTCATGAAATAAGCTCTGTAGTTCTAAGCGGATTGGCTGTCATTTCCTTGTGATATTCCCGTTTCTTAATAATATCAATTGCAAAAAATACAGCCTCCCGGAACGAATCTTCCCGTGCAAGATTTTTCCCCGCAATATCAAAGCCGGTACCGTGATCAGGTGAGGTGCGAATGAAGGGCAGGCCTGCAGTATAATTCACACCGGAATCAAAGCTCACTAACTTGAAGGGCACAAGCCCCTGATCATGATACATCGCGAGGATGGCATCAAACTTTTTATAATTACCACTACCAAAAAAACCATCAGCCGCGTAGGGACCAAAAACAAGTACATTTTTATTCTTTAATTCATCAATTGCGGGTAAGATTTCATCAATCTCTTCTTTTCCTATCAAGCCCTCATCCCCGGCGTGAGGATTTAACCCCAATACTGCGATCCTTGGCTTATCTATTCCGAAATCTGTTTTGAGTGATTTTCGAATGATATTAAGTTTACTGACGATCCTTTCTTTATTAATGAGGGCTGCTACTTCTGTTACAGGAACATGCTCAGTTACTAAGCCCACCCGAAAATCATTGCTGCACAAAAGCATGCAGTAATCACTTACACCTGCCTGCTGTGCAAGATAACCGGTATGCCCGGCGAAAGAAAAGTTTTCTGTAACAATGGTTTTCTTATTGATAGGAGCGGTTACCAATGCATCAATTTTTCCCTCTTTTAAATCCTTTACTGCGGCTTCAATAGATAGCAATGCATATTTGCCCGCTGATTCTTTTGCCTGTCCGGTTTCAATCACAGGATCATCATCCCAGCAATTGATAATATTGAATGTGTTAGGCTGAATTCTGTCAATACCCCGTGATTGAGCAAAATTGAATTGACCGAGACTTAATGCTTTTCTGTGAAACGTAATGATTCTGGACGATCCATATAAAACCGGCGTGCACCATTCATACATCCGGTTGTCAATAAAAGTCTTTAATATAACTTCAATGCCAATACCGTTTATATCGCCAATGGTAATTCCAATTAAATATTTTTTATGATCAGGCATATTAAAAATTAATTTCGGGATGCTTTCAAACCTTCATCTTATGGTTAGTATTCTGTTATCAATTCAATGAAGCATTTAAAATGAAGAGTTTTCAAATTTTGCCTAAGTGGTAAGTGATTGTGCTCTTATTTGTAAAAACCGGTACAGCAGACGCAATCCGAACGCCGAGGCATTCTTGCCTTTATAACCCATGGATGAGGAAAAGTGTGCTACACCAGCAATATCAAGATGAATCCATGGGTAATCTGTAAATTTTTCAAGAAACTTTCCTGCTGTAATCATTCCCGCGAGTATGCCACCCACATTTTTGATATCGGCAATATCACTCTTAAGCATTTCACCGTACTCCTCCCATAGAGGAAATTCAATCAGCCTTTCATAAACATCCATACCACCCTGTTCCAGAGCATTTTTTACCTCATAGGATGCGGTTCCCATATAGGCGATGGCAAAATCACCTACAGCGCGATGTGCGGCTCCGGTTAGTGTTGCGACATCAACTACTAATTCCGGTTTGTATTGCCTTGCAAAACTGAGTGCGTCGGCGAGAATCATTCTTCCTTCAGCATCAGCGTTAAGCATTTCCACCCTCATGCCATTATGCATAGTAATCACATCACCGGGAGCGAAGGCATTAAATCCAGGCCGATTGTCAGTGGCAGGCACTAGTCCGATAATGTGCAATGGCAGTTTGGTTTTTGCCGCGCAATAAATTGCACCGAGTACGGTTGCTGCGCCTGCCATATCAATTTTCATTAAATCCATGGAATTGGTAGTAGGCTTCAGGCTCAACCCGCCTGTATCATATACTACGCCCTTACCTATAAAAATGATTGGTTTTTTATTGAGAGCATTTTTGGGAGCATACTCCATAATAGTAAACGTGGGAGGATCAACACTCCCCAGATTTACTGAAAGCAAACCGCCCATTTTAAGCGCTGTAATTTTATTTTTATTGAACACCTGGGTTTTAAAGCCGGCCATTTTTCCCGCTTTCACAATTTCGCTTGCAAGGTCTGTTGCGTTTAAATAATTCACAGGCATATTTACCAGGTTGCGCACCATGTAAACAGAATCAACTATTGATTGAAGTGTTAAAATTTCAGTTTTTGAAATAGCTGCATCAAGGATCCGGATTTCCTTTAGAGCATGCTGCTCTTTTACAGCCGCTTTTTTATAAAATAAAAACTGATAATTCCCCATCGCCATACCTTCAGAAAAAAATATGCATGCATCGGTTGATGAGGAAAAGTTTTGAATCACCACCGAGGAAACCTTATGCTTATTTAACAGAGCGAGCGTTTTAAATCCTTCCTTGCGATTCCCTTCATCTTGCTGAAATTTCAATTCTTTTTTCTCTAGTATCACAATAAAGATCATCCTGGATGGGGAGGGAATAACAATCTGGTTAATATCTTTTTTTATTTGACTCCTGATGATATCAATATTCTCTTCCGGTTGTTCAAGAAGTTTCCAGTCAGTTTCCTTTTCAGCAAGGATCACAAGGTGATCACGCTGAGTATATTTTTGAGTTAATGATATTTTCATTCGTAGCAGTAATGAATGACAAAATTAAAACGGAAAGTGACATTCAGTTAAATACAAAGGTGAATAAGCAGGGTGGCTTGTTTTTGAATGAAATATCCGGCAGTAAGTCAGAAAGATAACAGGTCAGGAAAAACAATTTCCGACTTTTGACAGCGTGAGAAAACCGGTTCATGCAAAAAAATCATTAGGTCAGCATTTTCTGAAGGATCCGGAAATTGCAAAAAGGATTGCAGATGAGTTCATGGCGCAAAACACAACCCCGGTTTTCCTGGAAATTGGTCCCGGAACAGGCATGCTCACAAAATATTTCATCAACCAGCAAAAAGCAAAATTCTATGCGATTGAAGCTGACAACAGAATGATTGCGGTTCTCAGAGAAGAGTTTCCTGCCCATCAACATTCATTTATTTATCACGATTTTTTAGACTTCGATCTGAATTCCCTAAATGCTACGGAGATTGCAATCGTGGGGAATTTCCCCTATAACATTTCTTCGCAGATTCTTTTCAGGACCCTGAAGCATAAAAACATGATTCCATTTCTGATGGGGATGTTTCAGAAAGAAGTTGCTCAAAGGATTGCAGCCGGGCATGGAAATAAACAATATGGCATTCTGAGCATATTAATTCAGGTTTATTATGAAGTGAAATTAATTTTTGACGTAGGCCCTGAAAGTTTTTATCCCGCTCCGAAAGTGCAGTCTGCTGTAATAATCCTGAAAAGAAAAAAAATATTCCCGGTTATTGCAGACGAGCAGCTTTTCATACAACTGGTAAAAGCGGGCTTTAATCAGCGAAGAAAAACACTTCGTAACAGCCTGGGTAAAATATTAAATTCAGGCATCTTAAAAGATCCTGTTTTTTCAAAACGTGCCGAGCAGCTTTCTGTTGAAGATTGGATTGCGCTCGCGAATGAACCCGGAAATTTCAGGGCTGAAGTCACACAATTGCCATCAAATTAAATTTCGGGATGAAGAAAAAAATTTTACTTACTGAAGATTTTGATCCGGTTTTATTTGCCGGGTTGAGTGCCCTTGGCTATGAATGTGATCAGCGCAACGGAATTTCACATAATGATGTCTTAAAGATCATTCAGCAGTATTACGGGATAATCGTTGCTACAAGGATTGAAGTGGATAAAGAAATGATTGATCAAACCCGGCAATTAAAATTTATAGCACGGGCTGGCTCAGGAATGGAAAATATTGAAGTGGATTATGCTGTTTCCAGACATATCAGCTGCATCAATTCTCCTGAGGGTAATGCGGATTCAGTGGGTGAGCATGCTGCTGGATTGTTGCTGGCGCTGTTTCACAATATTGCCAGGTCATTTTTACAGACAAGAAACAGCGAATGGCTTGTGGAAGAAAACCGCGTTCATGAGCTGGAGGGAAAAACCATTGCGATTATCGGATATGGAAATACCGGAAGATCACTTGCCCGCAAGCTCAGTTCATTTAATATGACAGTTCTCGCCTATGATAAGTATCTGAACAATTATGGTGATTCATTTGCCAGGGAAAGTACCATGGATCAAATATATCATGAAGCTGAGATCATCAGTTTTCATCTTCC
Organism: Chitinophagales bacterium; assembly: GCA_039920305.1. Lineage (GTDB taxonomy): Bacteria > Bacteroidota > Bacteroidia > Chitinophagales > UBA10324 > DASRAJ01. Next base: position 5,548 of record JBDSEA010000030.1, on the reverse strand, counting down.
GTTAACTGCCGAAACAAGCGGGATGATAAATGAGCAATACTTGCAACGGTTCAGCAACCCTTTGCATCTTATTAATACTTCACGGGGTAAAATAATTCAACACAGGCAGTTGCTTGAAGCAATTGAAAACGGAAGAATTACTTCGGCTGGGCTTGATGTTTATGAAAATGAAAATTTTGCAATGCATAACAAGGAACATCGAGATGTTTTCTTTGCACTTAACCAGACCGGCAAAGTGATTTTCACCCCGCATATAGCGGGTAAAAGCTTTGAATCGAAAAAAAAGATTGCAGAAATACTCATTCAAAAGATTTCCATGCTCACATGATTTGTCAAAAATTTGTCAAAGCAGAATGACAATTGATGCCTGCTGTAAAAATGAATTTACTTTTATTCCGTGAAACCAATTACAAAGTTATATTTGCCACTTATGTTTTTGAACCAAACTAAATTGTCAGAATGATAAAACTGTACACTTTACTCATACTATTACTAATTATTACGGGAAAGCTCTCGGCACAAACCGGCGAATTACAAGGTAAAATTACTGACGCAAAAAATAATGAAGGAATTCCCTTTGCTCCCATTGTTTTGCAGGAAAACGGAACTCAAAAAGCCGTAGGTCAAACGGATGATAACTGCAACTTCACAATCAAACCCATTGAACCTGGTGCCTACACTTTAATTGTGCAGTATCTGGGATACCAGGAGGTGCATTTGGAGAATATCAAAATTACATCTGATCATATCTCATTTCAGAATGTTGCCCTGCAGCCTAAAACAACTGAGTTACCTACTGTAATTATTGTCGCCGATAAGCTCATTGACCCTGATCACACCTCAACCGGCAATACGCTTGATCACACTGAAATTGAACATATTGCTACCCGCAATACCAACAATTATGCTTCATTGACTGCCGGCGTTTTTCAAAAGGATGATGGCAAAAAATTAAATATTGTGGGCGCACGTGATAATGCAACTCAATACTATATTGATGGAATGAAGGTAACCGGCGGAGGCCAGAACGGTCAGGCAATTAACCTTCCGCAAACTGCCATCGAACAACTTACGGTAATCACCGGGGGTCTTCCTGCCAAGTATGGTGATGCATTGGGAGGCGTAATAAACATCACTACCCGAGGTCCGTCAAGAGAATATCACGGGGGAGTTGAATTGGTAACTTCGGAATTTCTTGATCCTTATGGTTATAACCTCGCAAGCTTAAACATTTCAGGACCGGTTTATACTAAATTTAAGGGCACTGATTCATCCAGGACTAAAATCGGATTTTTTGTTTCTGGTGAAGCTGAATTTAATAAAGACCCATCACCCTCTTCTGTAACCCTTTACAAAGTTAAGGATGATGTGCTCGCTGACCTGCAACTGCATCCATTAACTCCTTCACCAAGCTCTACAGGCTTTGTACCCTCTGCCGCCTTTATAACCGCGGAAGATCTGGAAACCACCAAAATCAGGCTTAACAATCAAACTACCGCCTACCGGCTCTCAGGAAAACTCGATTTTCAATTGTCTAATAACTTAACACTTACAATAGGAGGAAATACAGAGCTGGATGAATTTGTAAACTGGGATTATAATAGCTCACTATTTGATTTTGATGATGGTAATGAAGTATTTCATGATAACACATTCAGAGGGTTTGTACGGTTTACCCAGAGATTCCCCACCTCTATTGGAAAAGATAAGCAATCGCTGTTTCAGAATGCATACTATTCATTGCAGGCGGATTATACCAAGCTTTTGGAAAAATGGGATGATCCGCGATTGGGATTTAATGCATTTGAGTATGGGTATGTCGGTAAATTTACCACTTATAGCGAGCCTCTTTATCTCAGGGGTCAGGATACTATTTTTGATGAGAATGGAAATATCATCAGGATTCTGGAAGGCTGGGTTTACAGCGGTCAAATCGATACGCTTGTAACATTCGAGCCAAGTGATATTAATCCTAATCTTGCCAGTTATACTTCACAATACTATGATCTGGCAGGCGGCAATCCTGATGGATATTACAGATCGCTGAATGATATTGTGAATGGAGGTGCATTGCTGAACGGTTATTTACCCGTAAGCACCATGTCAACATACTCCATATTCTGGAATACCGGTTTCCCTGTCGGCTCCTTTGGTAAGCGTAATAATGATCAGTTTCATTTCGCGATGAACGCATCTGTGGATATAATAAAGCCCGGAAAGGGTGATAAAAGCAAGCACGCTTTAGAATTCGGTTTTGAATTTGAACAAAGAATTGAGAGGCGGTATCTGGTAGCGCCCCTTGCTAACGGAGTGGGCTTATGGGGATTGGCTCGTCAGCTTGCCAACAGCCATATACTTAGTCTTGATTTAAACAATCCCATCCCGGTATACGATCAATTCGGAGTATTTCTTGACACGATAAATTATAACCGGCTTTTCATTGATTCTGATCAAACATTTTTTGATGAATCACTTCGGCTTGCATTGGGATTAGACCCTAATGGCCTTGACTTTATTGATGTGGATGCAATTGATCCAAGTATTTTGAGCCTTGGCATGTTTAGCCCGGATGAATTATTAAACAATGGCTCTAATTTTTATACCGCTTATGGATATGATTACCTTGGTAACCGGCTCACCAGTCAGCCAAGTCTTGATGACTATTTCACTCAGGTAGATGCCAATGGCAATTTGGCAAGAAACCAGGCAGCATACCAGCCCAATTATTCTTCTGCCTATATTCAGGATAAATTCAATTTCCGGGATCTTATTTTCAATATAGGTTTGCGGATAGACAGGTTTGATAATAATTCACCAGTACTTAAAGATAAATATTCATTGTATCCGGTAAGAACGGTTGCAGAAGTAACTGATCTGGGTCCTCATCCATCCAATATCGGTGGTGATTATTATGTTTATGTTAATGATATTGGCCAGCCCACTTCAATTGTAGGTTATCGCAGCGGCGATACCTGGTTCAATGCTCAGGGAACTGAAGTAGCAGATCCCAAGGTAATTGCGCAGGCGACATCGAATGGTCAGATACAACCTTATCTGGAAAATAATGATTTAGAAAACCTGGTTCTTACTTCAGCGTCATTCCGCGATTACAAACCGGAATTATCTTTTATGCCCCGCATCGCTTTTTCCTTTCCCATTTCTGATCAGGCTTTATTTTTCGCGCATTATGATGTGCTTACTCAGAGACCCAATGGAAACGATGCACGAAACGTTGCATTTGCTCCAATCTTTGATTATTATTTTTTCAATGAATTTACTAATGGAGGAAATATATTACCCAATCCAAATTTGAAACCTGAAAAGACGATTGATTACCAGGTTGGATTCAAGCAGGCGCTGGGTACCACTTCCGCACTTACCATTAGCGGAACATACCGTGAATTAAAGGATATGATTCAGGTTGAAAACGTGAATTATGCTTATCCTCATAGTTATGTGTCCTATGGTAACAGTGATTTTGGAACTGTTAAATCCATTGATCTTACTTATGAATTACGACGTATTAGAAATGTTAAGTTAGATGCAAACTATACATTACAATTTGCGGCTGGTACCGGATCAAGTGCCACTTCTGGTGCTACACTCGTGGGTAGTGGCCAGCCCAACCTTCGCACAATTGTACCTTTCAGCTATGATCAGCGGCATAATATTACTGTCTCCGCAGATTATCGTTTTTCAGAAGGTAAAAGCTATAATGGTCCAACAACGGGTAAAAATGAATCTCAAATTCTTGCCAATTCAGGTTTAAATGTAATTTTCCGGGCATCGTCCGGTACGCCATATTCACAGCAAACAGGTGCTACACCCACTGCATTATTTGGTGTTGCAACCCAGACTTCACTTGATGGAAGTGTCAACGGCTCACGACTTCCATGGACTTTTAAAGTAGATGCAAAAATTGATAAGGATTTTAATATTGGCAAAACAAAGGAAAAAGGTGGATTGTATATGAATGTTTATTTACTTGTTCAAAATCTTTTCAATACCGCCGGAGTTCTTCAAGTATATAGATTTACCGGCAACGCAAGTGATGACGGATATATTGAGTCCGCGGTTGGAGCTTCCACGGTTGGAAATCAGGTTAGTCCCGAATCCTTTGCACTTTTATACAATATAAAACAAAATAACCCCAGTCATTACTTTCTTGCACGTAGAATTCATCTTGGTGCAATGTTAAATTTTTAAAATACAGATCATGAGAACCATAATCAGAAAATTTTCGCTCGCAGTTGCAGGTTTTTGTCTTTTAAACACTGTGATTCAGGCTAAAGAAAATATAGGAATTCCTGAAAAACCATTGGGAAATTCGGAAAAGGTGGCTGCTGGTGATTGTACACCCGCCTCATCATCCATTGATCTTGACATCAATAATGTTCGTGCACGATTGCAGAATGGTGGCGACATGTGGTGGGATCTTATCAATACAGCTAAGTATGAAATTCCAAAGAGCTTGCCCGGGCAGCCTGAAAATCCAAGTTCTTTATTCGCCGGTGCTGTGTGGATCGGTGGTATTGATGCACAGGGTCAACTAAAAGTGGCAGCAGCTACCTACAGGCAGAGTGGTAATGATTTTTTTCCCGGACCTCTGGATGATAATGGTTCGATAGAAGACGTAACGTGCAAGCAATGGGATAAGCATTTTGAAGTTTTGGGTACTGAAATAGATTCATTCATCTCATTGTATGCTGCCGCACCTCTTTCCTCAACCCAAATTGCACCCAACATTCTAAATTGGCCTGCGTATGGTAATCCATATAACGCGAATGTTGGTAATCGTAATATGGCTCCTTTTGCAGATGTGGATGGAAATGGCTTATATGATCCTACTGGTGGCGACTACCCGATTATTGATGAAAACTGTGCTAAATTCACGTACGCTGATCAGATGATCTGGTGGGTTTATAATGACAAGGGCAATATCCATACTGAAACCAATGCTACCGCCATTGGAATGGAAGTACAGACCCTGGCATTTGCCTTTAAAACAAATGATGAGATCAATGATATGACTTTTTATAAGTATAAGCTTTTGAACAAAGCTTCAGTGCCACTTGATAGTGCTTTCATGGGGCAATGGGCTGATCCTGATTTAGGTTGCTACACAGATGATTATGTAGGTTGTGATATTGAAACCGGGCTGGGAGTCATATATAATGGGCAGGCAATCGATGGCGGGGCATGCGCATTGAATTATGGTAATCAGCCTCCTTATCTGGGAATAGATTATTTTATTGGTCCCCTGGATCAAAACGGGAACCAGCTGGGAATGTCTTCATTTCTATATTATGTGAATGACTTTTCTGTTATTGGCAACCCAGAAGGTGCCAGTGATTTTTATGGTTATCTTTCAGGCACATGGAAGGATAATACCCCGTTTACGGAAGGTGGAAATGCATACGGAGGAACTACTCCAACCAAATTTGTTTTTCCTGACGATCCAAGTGACAATAATGGCTGGTCAGAATGTGCAGCAAACGATGTATTCAGCGATAAAAGATTCATTCAATCTTCCGGTCCATTCCGGCTC
>JBDSEA010000029.1:0-14767 GCA_039920305.1 Chitinophagales bacterium | reverse complement strand
GGGGTGTAAATTTGCAGTAAGAAATTTTCTTCATGAGCGAAAGCTTTCTCGGCAACTTAAACCGCAATCGTATCAGGTCGGAAAATCGCTTTTTTCATTTTCTACGCCGCATCAGCCTTCCGTTATCCAAGGTGGCATTCTTTGTTGTGTTTGTATGGTTTGGGGTGTTAAAAATGCTTGAGCTCAGTCCAGCCGAAGGCCTGGTTCATACCCTGTATCAGCATACTGTTCCTTTTATACCATGGAAGATCTTCATCATGGTCTTTGGAGCGTATGAATGTCTCATTGGGGTACTTTTTCTTTTTCCCGGCAAAGAAAAATGGGCACTCTACATGCTCATTCCTCACATGATCACTACAACCGGTCCGCTGATTTTTCTGCCGCAAATGACATGGAAAGGATTTCTTGTGCCAAACCTGATCGGGCAGTACATCATCAAAAACCTGGTGATCATCGCACTGGCCATTTTCATCTCCGCCTATGTGGCAGAAGAACAGGAAGTAAAGGATAAAGATGAGGTAAGAAAAAATCAAAGAAAGATCAAGATTGCGTAAGCGTGCTAATTGCAATCGGGGCAATTAAACCAAGTCAAACGTCCTCCGCTTTTTTAAACGCCGCGGCGCCTTCCAGTTGCTGAAACCATTCCTCACCATATTTTCTTATCAGGGCATTTTTCACAAACTGATATACCGGAACTCCGAGTTGTTTCCCATTGGCACAGGCCGGTGAGCATACATCCCAGCGATTATAATTTACAGCATCATATTCAGCCTGTTTTTTGATCCGCACAGGATACAGGTGGCAGGAGACAGGCTTCGGGAAATTTATTTTTCCTTCCCTGCATGCACGCTCAATGGCGCATTTGGCAATTCCTTTTTCAAAAAAAACATAGGCACATTGCTTCACGCCCTCCACCAGAGGTGTTACAAACTCACCCTCACTGTCAATCACCCATGCTCCGTATTTTTTCACAGCGTTGATCCCTTCTTCCATCATGTAGGGTTTCACCTCTTCTAATATTTTTTCAAGCACTGAAGTTTCTTCCCACTCGAGTGGTGCTCCGCTGTCACCTTCAACACAGCAGGCGCCCTTGCATTTGTCGAGGGCGCAAACAAATTCCTTATCAAGCAGCTCTTCAGAAACAAGGGTCCTGTCAATTACAATCATGTGCCCGCGAAAGTATGTTTTATGATTAAATAGTTGTGACTTTACGCCCATCGGGTTAACAACATATCAATGCGTGAATTTGGCAATTCACACCTTTATCTTTGCGCGCTATGGAAAAAGATTTCTTCAAAGAAGTTATTTCTCACTGCAAGGAATATGGTTTCATTTTTCCTTCAAGTGAAATTTATGACGGGATGAGTGCAGTGTATGACTATGGGCAGAATGGCGTTGAGCTGAAAAATAACATCCGTGAATACTGGTGGCGCTCGATGGTTCAGCTCCATGAAAACATTGTTGGCATTGATGCAGCGATCTTCATGCATCCTGCAGTGTGGAAAGCAAGCGGGCACGTGGATGCCTTCAGCGATCCGCTGATTGATAACAGGGATTCAAAGAAGCGTTACCGTGCTGATGTGCTGATTGAAGATTACATCACTAAGCTGGAGGCTAAAATTGATAAGGAAGCAGGTAAGGCAAAAAAGAAATTCGGGGAAAGCTTTAATGAGGAATTATACCGAACAACCAATCCGCGTTGCGTTGAAACCCAATCGGAAATTGATGAGGTGAACGCAAGAATGAAGGATGCACTTGATGCAAATGACATGGCGGAGCTGAAGCAAATAATTCTTGATTCTGAAATTGCTGACCCGGTGAGCGGCACCCGCAACTGGACGGATGTAAGGCAATTCAACCTTATGTTCTCAACGCAGGTGGGCTCTGTTGCCGAAGATACAAGCACGATCTATCTGCGGCCTGAAACAGCACAAGGCATCTTCGTAAACTTTTCAAATGTGCAGAAGACCGGCAGGATGAAAATACCCTTCGGTATCGCACAAGCGGGAAAAGCTTTCCGTAATGAAATCGTGGCGCGCCAGTTCATTTTCCGCATGAGAGAATTCGAGCAGATGGAAATGCAATTCTTCATCAGGCCGGGAACAGAAGGGGAATGGTATAAAAAGTGGAAAGAAACAAGGATGGACTGGCATCTGCGGCTCGGATTTCCAGAAACCAGATACCGGTTTCATGATCACCTCAAGCTCGCGCACTACGCAAAGGCGGCATGCGACATCGAATTTGAATTTCCATTCGGCTTCAAAGAACTCGAGGGCATACACTCCCGGGGCGATTTTGATCTGACCAGCCATGAGAAATTCTCCGGAAAAAAACTACAGTATTTCGATGGAGAAAGCGGTGAGAGCTATGTTCCTTTTGTGATTGAAACTTCCGTAGGGCTTGACCGCATGTTTCTTGCCGTGGTGTCCGCATCCTATACAGAGGAAAAAGTTTCTGCTTCAACTGAAGGGGAGGAGGCCACCCGGATTGTTTTAAAGCTGCCTCACAATCTTTCACCCATAAAAGTTGCAGTGCTTCCGCTGGTAGCAAAAGATGGCCTACCGGAAAAAGCACGTGAGATTTTCAACCGCCTGAAATTTGAGTGCCGTTGCTTTTACGAAGAAAAAGACACCATCGGCCGGCGCTACAGAAGGCAGGATGCGATAGGAACTCCGTTTGCCATTACAGTGGATCATCAAACCATGGATGACAATGCGGTTACCATCCGGTACAGGGATACCATGCAACAGGAAAGAATCTCTGTGGACCAGGTGGAGGCGATCATAAAAGCAAAGCTTGACTGGAAGAATTTGCTGAATTAATTCTAACTTAAATGGTCTTTAAGGCATGATGGCTTGAGGAAACAGATTGACCAGCTTAATGAAATGATTTATAAAAGAGAGGTGGCAAATAAAAACAGATACTGTGGATTTAAACCATGAACACCAGCACCCGGCTATAATTCATTAGGTTGTCAATTATCCCCAAGAATTTTCGCAAGCTCTTTATAATTAGGCGTTAGAATGATTTCTGAGCGTCGGTTTTTTGCCTTGCCATCACTTAGCGTATTTGGTGATACTGGAAAGTATTCACCCCGGCCTGATGCAGTGATCTGCTTCGGATCTACTCCGGCATCTTTGAGAATCCTGATGATGCTTGTAGCACGCAGAACACTCAGGTCCCAGTTGTCCTTCATGGAAGCCGAACCTATGAGCGGCACATTATCCGTATGCCCTTCAACCGTAATTCCAATGTCGGGGTTTTTCTTTAGCACCTCCGCTAACTTTTGCAGTGCCGATTTTCCTTTCGGGTTTACCTCCGTGCTTCCTGATGGAAACAGAAGCTTTTCTGCGAGTGAAACGTACACCTTGCCGTTCTTCTGCTCCACGCTCAGATCACTTTTTTCGAATCCTAAGAGCGCTTGCTGGATTTTTGATTTCAGTGCTGCCGTGGCAGAATCTTTTCTGTTCAGTAATGATTGCAGCTCGCCAAGCTTTTGCTCACGCTGCGCCAGGTTTTGCTGAAGTGAATCGAGTGCGCTTTCCTGCTTCCGCAGGTCAGCCTGCTTCCTTGTGAGCGAATCCAGCAGCGCCAGTTTCTCAGCAGATGATTTTGATAACAGCAGTTTGTTTTGCTGCACTGATTGCTCATACAGGTCGTTCCAGCCGGCGCTTTTTTTTGCTCCCCTTCTGAATTCCTCTCCGATTGCTGCAGTATCCTTCCTGAGCGTGTTTAATTCGTCATTCAGTTTATTGATCTCATCGCCGAGATGCTCAAGCTGCGCGTTCGAGCTGGTGAGATGGCTTCTCAAATCACTGTTTTCTGAATTCAGTTTTTTATTCACTGCCTGTTCATCCTGAAGCTTTTTTGCAGGTACACAGCCTGCAAAAAAGGCCGCCATCATACATAGCATTAACAATTGCTTCATCCCTTTCATAGTTTATTTTTTTCAGTTCAAAGGTATCCTGATTCATGCGCACACCGGTTTCAGTCATGCACATGTGCATGTTGAAATATTTCCTGTCTTCAGCGATTTAAAGAAGGTCATGATAAATCATTGAAATTTTTCAATAGAACAGTATTTGGAATGCTGAATGTCCCAGGCATATTATTGAGCAAGGTCAGGGGCCAGCGGAATGTGATGAGCTTCAGAATTCAGATCGCTGACAAGAGCTATGATAAGTATCGCATATAAAATTCTTTGTAGCCCTCGTGGTAATGATGAGATTGCACTAACGGACGATACTTTACCTTCCTGATATAGTTGATGGGTTTCTGCAGACGTGGACACTTGCCGGTGTTGAAGTGCCTGCACGTGTTGAAATTAAAAAGAAAAGCTCCCATGATTCGCATGAGAGCTTTCCACATTCATTCTTCAAAGATTATTTCGCAATTTCAAATTTCATCTTGCTTACCTCATTGCCATTGATGATCTCAAGCACATAAATCCCGGAATTTAATTTCTTTAAATCCATCCTGAAGGAATTCGCCCCTGCTGAAACCATTGCGGTTTGATCATGAGCCAACCTGCCCATCAAATCAAAAACAACCAGGTTTACATTTCCATCCAACATGCTGCTATAATCCACATTAAACTCTCCTGTTGAGGGGTTCGGATAAATGGTGTTCATTTGATTCGTTAACGTGGGGCTTAATCCGTCCCCGGCCTCCAGCTTAAAGGGAGAGCTGCTGAGATAAGCAGTGAGGGTATAGCATTGCGTGGTATTAAATGCTCCGGAGTAACCATAGACATCCGGCTTGTAAGTTCCTGCACCGCCGCTGTTGAATATGAGGGATTCATCATTGGTTCCTGAGTTCTCTGATGAAGCTACCTTGGTGCCGGCGGGACCAAACAATTTCACGTCATAGTCAGCAGGTAAATTTGTTACGGTAATCTTGATATAGGGCTGACTCACGGTATTATCGAACTTGAAAAAATCCTTGTCAGTCGCTGAGCTGATCAGCGCCTGAATGCTTACTCCCACCGTAATTGCCTTTGCCTTGCCCTTGGTATTATTCGGTTCATACACATCGGTGCATGCCTGAAAAGCGGTAGTAAAATATGCTGAGGCAGAAAAGGCGCTGATGCTGCCATTGGTACAGGATGCCTGCAGCTGGAATTCATATTGAGTGGAAGAAGCTAATCCGCTTATTGACTTTGAAGTGGTTGTGGAAGTAGTGGTTGTCCAGATGGAGCCCGATGTGGCTTTATACTGAATGGTATAAGAGGAAGCACCACTGACAGCACCCCAGGAAAGATCAGCCGAAGTTGCAGTTACATTGGAGGATGCTAATCCCGATGGAGTATAACAAATTGCCACATTGGAGGCCGGAACATTTGCCCACACGGTACCCCAGTTGTTTGAGGGCGAGCTTGCAAATTCCTGCAGGGTCCAGAGGCTGCCATCGCTGGGATCCAGACAGGTGGCAGAGTAATCTCCCCAGCGATTTACACCACCACCAAAGGTTTTGTAGTAAGTAGCAAGTCCACTTTTATACAGGTAGGGAGTCTGGAGTGTATTGACGGCATCATTTGCAGTACGGTAGGAATAAGATGAACTGGCAAAAGTGGTGGATGAAAATTGTGAGTAACTCAGCAGTACATCATCATTTGCATTTACACTAATGCTTGGAAAAGCATAAAACGTTGCAGCAGTTCCATCATCCACCCTTCCGAACTGACTTACCGTTGCGTTTGAAGGATTGATTTTCCACCACTGTGCCGATGAGCGATTGGGACTTGAAGAGGGCAGAAATACAGTTTGGGCAGCATACAGGTAGCCGTTTTGATAAACACAGCTAAGCATCCGAGTATCTCCTGTACTGATCTTATTGGTGCTCCCTGATTGAGGGGCATCCTTGGAATTCTGACTATAGGGTTGATTGGTTCCAACCGTGCTTCCGGCAGAGTAAACCGGCGAATTAACAGAGCCGGTGATGGTGTATTGCTTCAGATAGCAAAAGCCACCTGAATTATTATTCCACTCGGTGAGCATGTATTCAGTGGAAATTGTATTGTCAAAAGTTGTTGCGGGGGTAAGAGTAAAGATGGCAGCATCATTGAAAGTGTTAACAGTGCCGGCAGAGCCACTATACAAATCAGATTTATTGAAAACAAGGATTTTCACTTTTGAAAAAAAGTTTCCTGCGAAAAGATTCCCTGTGATCACGATCCAGTCTTTATTGAAGCCGAGTGAAGGATAATCAATGATATCCGTTGTGTTGCCTGTTACATCAACATTGTAAATATACCAGGAGCCGGTAGGGTCACTGGTTTGGGAAACTGCCACATAAATTCCATTATGCCCGCCCGGAACATCGGCATTGATGCAACTGATCCACCGGCTGTTATTGGGATCGTAAGTGATCCGAGGATCCGAATAAAAGTTGGAGGAGGAAAATCCATAGAATGTCCACACATTCAGGGTGCTAACTATACCGCCGGTTTTATTAAAAATCCGAAATTGCGAATTAAGCATTTCCATCAGGTGACTCAGACCAACAGCACCGTGTACATCTGGCGGAATAGTAGTGCCATTGTCCAACAATCCATTAAAAGTGGCTACAGGTGCAGGGGATTGAGTACGGGTCTGGGATAAAGGCAGATCAATGATTGTTCGGGTAGCATCGGAAGGTACGGGATGCTTTTTAGGAATTCCGCGGTGTTGTTCTTCATCTGCCTCAAAATTTCTGTTAATTGTAACAGGCTGGGTTGCTTCTTCAGCGGCGAGAGCAGCAAAGTTTACAATTTCAGGATCACCGATATGAATAGGAACAGGCAATTGCTGCTGAGCAAATGCGGTAAAGGAAAACAAGCATAGAACAGTGAACACAAAAGGATAATTACGATTCATGGTTTATGGATTTTATGAAAAATTAATGATGACTGAGTACAGAAACACAGGTTACCTGTGAGGAAACAGGGCTGCTGAGCAGTTACAAAGTACGGAAACATTTTGTCAATGGAAATTTTTTTTATTTGACGGTAATGAAACAGGATTCCATTAAATACCTGTATTAAATCTTGCTTTATGGGCGGCTTGATGCATTGGCTCATTTAAAGTTTGTGAATTCTATTCAGTCCTGCTATCCTTGCGATTGGGGATTTCAATCATCTCATAAAACTTATCAAATTCACCGCTTTCCCGATGAATTACAAGGTTGTTTCTCTTATCTGAAAATTCAAGGTTGCAGTAATGATTGTCTTCAAAATCAATTACTCGAAGAGCCATTATATCTGACCATTTAAATTCCTTCTTCCATACAAATTCATTATTTTCTGCTTTGATCAGGGGATGATGCACAGCTGATGATTTTTTAATTTTCAGGGAATGGAGAAAGGGCAAACCTGATTTTTTTTTCCTGAGTAATTCAATAATAAAATCTGAATTCCTGTTAGTCTCCTGCTTCGTGGCAGGATGCAGGGTGAACCTGTAAGTCTTAACAAAGGAACGGTAGATTAGAATGCCGGAAATTCCCGAAGGCAAAAGAAGTAATGCAAGCCATGGAATAATTAAAATGATGCACTTCGCCGCTGCATCGTTTATTGATTTCAGGTAAGGATAAAAAATGCTGATTAACACAATATTGACGGTAACCAGCAAAAGGAGAAAAATTACAAAACGGGAATACGCTGATGGATGGTGTGCACGGAATTCAAAGGTCATTTCAACTGCGTAAGATATTGAAGGCAAAAGGAAATGAATAATCATTGCTGAAGCGGCCGGATAAACGGATTGCTTCCACCCTCAGCAGCCCTTGCAGAATCAATGATGTGTTGAATTTGCAAACGCGTTGCTTCAGCATTTAAATCGATTGAGCTGACAGTATCATTCACCATCACCACAATTTGATTATTGCCGTAATGCCACTCATTGGTTCTGGTTTGGTTGTGAAAAGTATCTTCCACAACTCCCCAATGAATAATGGTATCGGGAGCACCGGCAGTATTCATCACATCCACGAATGACATCCCGATTTTTATGCCGGAAAGATCTGCCGCGCTGTTATAATTTTTTTTAGAGGTGGAATGGCAGGAATACAGGAAAACAACCAGGCATACCATCAAACCAAACCGTAAAATTTTTGAGCACGCCATTATTCATCATTCACTAATACATGTTATCTGCTAAAATCTCGGACAGGGTAAATCGAGCTGAGGTCCCTTGTGTTTCTTTGACTTTCCGATATAGATTATAGAAATCTCAAAAGCGCCCTTCCCCTTGCTCGCAGTTTTTAATGCCGATGTATTGATATCGTAGTTTGCCATGAAGCGCCAGTGGGTTATCTCATATCCCGCCACAGCGATCAGGGCATCGCCAAATCTTTCAAACAGGCCAAGATGCAATTTGCTGGTAACATAAGGATCATCGGCAGAGCCAATTGCATAATTAAACATGGCCCCGCTCAGCAGTTCATGGGCTTTCTTTTGCTGCTGGTAATAAATACTGGGTGAAACAGTCAGATTATCTGAAAGCATGTAGGATAATCCTGCATTTAAAACCGGGCGAAGGCCGAGATGATTATTTTGCCCATAGAAGGAATCTTTAGGCTTTAAAATATGATACATGCTGAATCCCACATAGGAGGAAAGCTTCTTTGTACCGTTGAATGCATAGGATATTCCCGCAGAGGCATCAGGATAGCTAATGGTGGAAGTGGTGTTATTTTCTCCGCTTGGAAGCCCTGTATCAAATCCGGTATCGTTCCATTGATCATCAAAATAAAATTTGGAATAATCCACAGTCTTCTGAACCCATCCTGCCTGAATTCCAAATGACAGATCATTGGTTTTACCACGGTCGAGGATCATGTGGTAAGCACCTGACGCCATGAGCTTTGTAACGGACAAATCTCCATCGCCCGCGCGGTCAGCGATCAGGTTAATACCGGCTGAGAAAAAATTAAGCTTATAGAATTCCCTTCCTAATGAAAAATCACCAAACAAATCGAATGTCCTGTAAGGAACAGTAACGCTGGCCCATTGTGTTCTGTAATTCAGGCCTGCACGATAGTCACCATTGAAACTGCCGGTATAGGATGGATTGACGGTAAGGGGCGCGCTGTAATACTGGGAGAAGTGAATATCCTGTGCCTGCATGGTATTTGCAAGCATTACTAACAAGGATATGTAATATACTTTCTGCACTTATTTTACTGTGTTCCTAATAACTTGAATTTTCTTTCATGCTTTGAAAACGTATAGCAGTTAAAACGACATTAAAACAGTAAAAAATTATCTGAGCAATGTCACATTCCCGCTTTTTACGGTTGCTTTTCCATTGCTGAATAATGCATTCAGCATCCAAACATACACTTCCATTTCCTGTGGCTCACCTTTATAGATTCCATTCCAGCCGATGCTGATGTCATTTGTTTCAAAAACCAATTCACCCCACCGGTTGAATACTTTAAAATTCAGATTTTTTACATCCTGACCCTTCACAAATAAAATATCATTAAACCCATCACCATTGGGTGAGAACGCATTGGGAACATCAATGGCAGGAATCAGCTCCACATGAATGCTTTTACAAACTTTCGCAGGGCAGCCACCATGATTGTATGCTGTAAGGCAGGCGAGATATTCCCCGCTGAGCAGATAGAGATGCGCAGGATTTATTTCCGTACTGGTATCCCCATCACCGAATTCCCACAGGTAACTTGTAGCACCTACGGATTGGTTGGTAAAATGGACCAATGCGTTGTAATCAATAATGTTTACCGGATCAGCAAAGAAGGCCGCCGTGGGAGGAAAATTAAAAACGGTTATGGTGAACATCACGGTGTCCGCGGGATCACAGGCGGCAGGATCATTCACAATAAAAATGCCCTCATAAACTCCGGGATCAGCATAAGTATGAGAAGGATTCTGCTCAGTTGAAATGGTACCATCCCCGAAATCCCAGAAGAAGCTGACTCCACCGTACCCATTATTGAGAAAGTCAATTGTGAAGGGCGGACAACCAAAATAATCTTCCTGTGTCAGGCTTGCAATTACAACATGAGTGAAATCAATTACATAGTTGAATGTGTCCAGAGGATTGCATGCGGTTTGGTCTTCAGCAATCATGGTAATAATGTATAATCCCGGTGTAGTATAAGTGTGACTTACATTGCTGCCTTGGGCCGTGGTGCTGTCGCCAAAATCCCACGAAAAAGTAGCAGAGGCATTAGCAGTAGTAGCTGAGAAAATTGCATTGATTGAATCACAATAATCGGTAGTGTCTATTGTGAATCCTGCATCTACTGATGTGTTATAAACCACTACTGTGGTGTATGCGGTGTCATAAGGGACACATGCAGTAGAGTCATAAGCCACGAGCATAATCTGAAAGGTGCCGGTATCAGTGAAAGTATATACAGGGTTTACCTGGGTAGAAGTTCCTCCGTCACCAAAGTACCACAGGTACTGTGTGGCATTCACGCTGTTATTGGTAAAGTTTACGGTGAGCGGAAGGCATCCGGTTACCGTGGGGAAGGCCTGCAGAGCAGCGGTAACAATAAAAAGACCCACTTCCATTTTCACCCCTACCTCATTGCAGTTAAAGCTGTTGTTGGTCTGGCTCCATGCCCCCGGAGTGGTAGGTACTGAAGAAAACCCGCCACATCCTCCGCAGATAGCCTGGTAGATCACACCATTCTTATCAAAGCGTGATGTGCCGCCATCAATGTGCTCGGGAGCCTGATCCTGCGGCATGTTCCCGCCAAAATAGGTTGCATACTTAAGTTCAGTCATATTTTTCTTGAAGACTGCTATGTAAAAGTCTGTTCCATCGGTAGTAGATTGGAAAGCATCCGGAGTAATTGGCATATTCAGCATGTCCAGTGAGAACCAGCTCCAGGCAGAAAATACGAGTCCGCCCCATCCGGAAAGGTAAATGTTCTCACAGGTATCTACCGCAAAGGCAGCAGGAGAAATATTAGGACCGCCATTTCCATTTCCAAAAACTGTTGAATAAACAGTGGTACTCAATAACGGATCAAGCTTGTGAATGAACTGTCCGCTGTTTGCATTAGAATAGGCTCCGGGAGTAATGGGATAACTTCCGTGGGTTTGCCCGTACAGGTAAGCATTCGAACCCTCATCGAGCTTCACAAAATAAGCCTGGTCATCGGCAATGGTCCCAACGAAGGTTGACTGCAATAACTGTGTCCCGTCGGCACTCAGGTGTGAGACAAATCCATCCATTGTTCCTCCCTGGAAGGTGGAATGTAGTGACCCGCTTGTTGCAGGAAAATTATTGCTCATGGTTCCACCGGCTGTATATACTTCACCATTGAACAGATCGAGTGAGTAGCATGCATCATCATCAGCGCCTCCAAGAAAAGTAGACCAGATCAGGGAGCTGCAATCCGGATTCATTTTAAAAACGCATCCTTCCTGGCTTCCTGCTGCTGTAGTTTGGTAAGCTCCAGAGGTTGTCGGGAAATCAGGCGATAGCGTACAGGTTGCAACATACATATTATTGGTTGCATCATTTATTACCTCACCCCGCGCATCATCACCATAATTTACTTTCAGGTTTCCGGATCCGGGCTCTGTAGCATCGAAATTCACACCATCCATTTGTGAACCCCCGATATAGGTTGATCCCATTAAAACACTGCCATCACCACTGATCTTTGACAGCACAATATCTCCGTTGCCATTGTAGCTCGCATCATAAGCGCTGGCGGTTGTGGGATAATTGGATGACCAGGATCTTCCATATATTATCAGGTCGCCATTAATGTCAGTTACCAGACTATGCGGTGTTTCATTGTTGCTGCCACCAAGGTATGTTGCCCACTCAACGGCATTGCCGAGTGGGCTGAGCTTCATGATTCCAATATCGCACTGGTACTGATTGCCATCCGTTGCGCTGCCACCGGCAAAATTGAATTGGATGGCACCTGCTGTAACAGGATAACCGCCATTGTGCACAAGACCACCCAGAAACATTGCGCCCGCAGCATCGTAGGTCGCAGTATAGCCAAAATTATCTGCCGTACTGCCGGTAAAAGTTGAGAACACAAGGGTGGGATCAATGATCAATGGAATACTGTGATCATAGTAGTCGGAAATATTAAAAGTCAGAATAGTTCCCTTCACCAAAAATTTGCATGCAACACTTTTTCGAACCCCATTGATGATCTGGTAGGCAAATGGCTTCTGCTCGATGAATTCGCCGATAGAGGTGCTGATAACTAAATTTCCATTGTGGGTAGCGAGCTTGGAAACACCCTCAAAGGCAATTTGTATTTGTGAGGCATCAACAAACGGCTGAACAATCAAATCATACTTCAGATTTGATCCGTTAGCATATACGTTCATATCTATTCCGCTATAAAGCCCGTGATAAGTTACCTGTGAATAATCATGAACGCCGGTTGCCCAATGACGAGCATCATTGCCTGTAAAATAATTGTACCGGGTTGAAGAAGGATTGACTGAGGTGATGCGAGGATTGGAATCAGCACCGAGAAACCTCTCCCTCCAGGCATGGCTGTGGACAATCATCGGATCTTCCTTAAGCGGGTGAATCTTCCTGAGATCATCGGCATCGAAAACATAGTAAGTGAAAACATTCTTCTCTAAAAAGATTTCACCGCCAGGAATTTTTGCATTGAATAACACCTGTTGCGGGAGCTGACCTTTGTTCTCCATGAACCGCAGCTCGCTCGAGACAGAAAATGATGCGGGCACATCGGTTGCGGCGACAATTTTAGTTAACAAAACAGCTGTGATCAGAACAAGCGTAGCCAGCCGGAGAAAAAAATTCATTGTTTAAAGTTAGAGAAAACGCCGGGATGGTGAAAATGAATTCCTGTTACAGCCTTTGGGAGTTCTTATTAAGATACGCATTGTTCTTTTCCCGGGGTGAAGAAGAAAATTATTGAATCAAAATTTTTCCTGTATGGCAATAATTGTGAGAGTTGATTTTCATCATGTATATGCCGGGAGAACAATCCTTCACATCAAGTGCAAATTCATTACTGATGAGATTTATTAAAGTGGTTTTAATCACCGTTTCCCCTGATGTATTCAGAAGATAAATTGTAACAGGGAATATGACGGATCCGGGAAGCATGCAGACCAATTCATCATGAGCGGGATTAGGCTGAATGTATATTAATTCAGAATTGCTGACGCTGGTTACCTATGGTCATTCACAAATTAATGATGTAATTAGCTACATTCAAAACCAGGAAGAGCACCATCGTAAAAAAAGTTTCAGGGAGGAATATTTAACCTTCCTTAAGAGATTTGAAGTTCCACATGATCCGAAATATCTGTTCGAATTTTTTGATTTCATCCCTTCAAATAAATAACTATTTCGGAAAATACCGCCCCAACTTCATAACATTATGCTGATACCCGACAAATGCAATAATCATTTGTATTCCTTCAATAAGCTTGTCAGGCGCCGCACATCAAACAACTGCCATTCGCATCCGGAATACATGTGGCTCTTTCGTCATACTCCTGTTCTAACCCAGTCGTACTTTTTTGCTCCATTGTGGCTTCAACATCTACTGTGGAACTACTAGTTGCATATACCGGCATTGCTTCAGCCACTTGTGGCAGAGATTGCTCATGATGTTCTTTTTCTACAGTAAACTTCACTGCATCGGTTGCTGCTTTAGTACGTAAATAATACATCCCGGTTTTTAGTCCTTTCTCCCAAGCATAGAAGTGCATGGAGGTGATTCGTGAAACGGTGGCATTCTCCATAAACAAATTCAGCGACTGTGACTGATCAATGAAGACGCCGCGCTCAGCCGCCATGTCAATGATTACTTTTTGCCGGATTTCCCAAACCGTTTTATAGAGGTCCTTAATACTCTGTGGTATCTCAGGAATATTCTGGATAGAACCATTTGCGGTAATGATCTTATCCTTCAGTCCATTGTTCCAGATACCAAGCTTTACAAGATCCTTCAGCAGATGCTTGTTCACGATAATGAACTCGCCACTTAATGTCCTCCGGGTATAAATGTTTGAAGTGTAGGGTTCGAAGCATTCGTTGTTTCCAAGAATTTGTGAGGTAGATGCAGTCGGCATGGGCGCAACAAGCAATGAGTTTCTAACACCATACAGTTTCACTTCTTCTCTTAATGAATTCCAGTCCCAGCGCTTACCCGGTTCTGTATTCCACATATCAAACTGAAAAATTCCTTTTGATACTGGAGAACCTTCAAACGTAAGATACGGACCATGAAGCTTGGCAAGGTCTTTTGAAGCGCTGAGTGCTGCGAAATAAATGGTTTCAAAAATATCCCTGTTCAGCATTCTCGCTTTATCTGAATCAAAAGGCAATCGAAGCAATATAAAAGCATCAGCAAGACCCTGCACACCCAATCCAATCGGGCGGTGGCGGAAATTTGAATTGCGCGCTTCTTCAACAGGGTAATAATTTCCATCAATAATTTTATTCAGGTTACGTGTTGCCACCTGGGTGACTTCATAAAGCTTTTCAAAATCAAATTCACCATCACGAACAAATCGGGGCAGCGCGATAGAAGCAAGATTACATACGGCAACCTCATCTGGGGAAGAATACTCGATAATTTCCGTACATAGGTTTGAGCTTTTGATTGTTCCCAGGTTCTGCTGATTTGATTTTGCATTACACGTGTCTTTATAAAGCATATAGGGTGTGCCTGTTTCAATCTGAGATTCAATGATGGCAAACCACAATTCCTGAGCACGCACTTTTTTTCTTGCCCTCCCTTCAGCTTCGTATTTTTCATACAGCTCATCGAATTTTTCACCCCACACCTC
>JBDSEA010000028.1:0-5230 GCA_039920305.1 Chitinophagales bacterium | reverse complement strand
AAAAACCTGATTACCGGATAACAATGCTGTATTATTTGCTTGAATATCTCACTCAGCATTTCAAAATTCCGGGGGCGGGATTATTCGGATACATCTCGTTCCGCGCCGGCGCAGCCATTCTTGTTTCGCTGCTGATCTCCATGGTATACGGAAAATCGCTTGTGAATTATTTGAGAAAAAAACAAGTGGGCGAAACGGTCCGCGACCTCGGGCTTGACGGACAAATTCAAAAACAGGGTACGCCCACTATGGGGGGATTGATCATTCTTGCTGCCATTACCATTCCCACCTTACTCTTTGCGCGGCTGATTAATGTATACGTTGTTATCATGCTCGTTACAACGGTGTGGTGTGGCATTATCGGGTTCATTGATGACTACATCAAGGTTTTTAAGAAAAACAAGCGTGGACTTGCCGGTCATTTTAAAATATTCGGCCAGATCACCCTGGGACTAATAATAGGATCCGTCCTGTATTTTAACAGTCATGTGGTTGTACGCCGGCAGTTAGTTACAGCTCAACCATCATCAACATTTGTAAGCGATACGCTGAATGTTGAAAATATTGCTTCAAATTATGTGGATGCAAAACTTCCAATCACTACGATTCCATTCGTTAAAAATCACGAATTCAATTATTCGAAACTCATTGCGTGGATGGGTAATGATTATCCTGATTGTACCTGGATTGTATACATACTTGTTGTTACACTCATCATTGTTGCAGTCTCGAACGGTGCAAATATTACGGATGGAATTGATGGCCTTGCCACGGGAGTTTCTGCAATCATTGGAGCAACCCTCGGGATTTTTGCCTATGTGAGCGGTAACATTCTGCTCGCCAATTATCTCAACATCATGTACATCCCGAATTCGGGAGAGCTGATGGTATATGCCGCAGCATTCATTGGGGCATGTGTAGGCTTTCTTTGGTATAATGCATACCCTGCCCAGGTTTTTATGGGAGATACAGGATCCCTCGCACTGGGCGGAATCATCGCCACGTTTGCCGTTGTAGTAAGAAAGGAGTTGTTGATTCCGATGCTTTGTGGAATATTTCTCATCGAGAATTTATCAGTGCTCATTCAGGTAGCATACTTTAAATATACCAGGAAAAAGTATGGGGAGGGTAGAAGGATTTTTAAAATGGCACCATTGCACCATCACTACCAAAAGCTGGGATATCCCGAATCAAAGATTGTAACACGTTTTTGGATTATAGGAATCATGCTCGCGATTTTGACGCTGGTAACACTAAAGATCAGATAGGAAGGATAAGCTGAAGCAGAATGTATAAAAGTGAGAGCTGTAGGCTCAGAAATAAAATGTGATTAACGAGGAATCAGATGTAAGAAATATAAAAACCAGAAAGTGAAAGTTGATAATGAAAAATAACTCCTGAAATCAAATTCTGCCATGCAAGCACAACAAACGGAAATCATGATACTCAGCGATAAGGAGCAATCCTTTTTATTCAGGCAAATCGAAAAAAATATGAGGAAGTGGAAGAGAAAGCAAATACAAGTATGCGAAAGCCAGAAAATGAAGTATGAAATGTTTGTACCTGAAACCCAAAATGTTACACCATGCCCCACATCATCATTTTAGGAGCAGCAGAAAGCGGAGTAGGTGCTGCTATTCTCGCACAACAGCGGGGTTTTGACGTCTTTGTTTCTGATAAAAACTTAATCAAAGATGAATACAAAAAGGTTTTGGCAGAGAACAAAATTCCATTTGAAGAAAATCAGCACACCGTGCGTGAAGTTCTCCGTGGCGCAGAGGTGATCAAAAGTCCCGGAATTCCTGAGAAAGCTTCCATCATTCAGCTCATCCGCAGCAAAAACATTCCCATAATTTCTGAAATTGAATTTGCAGCGCGGTTCACTTCTTCCACACTCATTGCCATCACAGGATCGAATGGAAAGTCAACAACCACATCGCTCATCTACCACATCCTGAGCAAGGCAAAGCTTGATGTTGAACTATCGGGCAATATCGGTAAAAGCTTCGCAAAGCAGGTTGCCGGTCATCATGCGAAAATTTATGTTATTGAGATGAGCAGTTTTCAACTGGATGATTGCTATGAATTCAAGCCGGATGTTGCAGTGCTGACCAATATCAGCATCAATCATCTTGACCGCTATGATTACAGCTTTCAAAAGTATTCTGATGCAAAGCTTCGGATCGCGCAGAAGCAACGTGCTGATGATTATTTCATATACAACAGTGACGATGCAGAGATAAGAAGCACCATGCAACGCCACCTGATCCATTCACAAAAACTTTCATTCTCTGCAGAAAACTTTCCCGACAGGCAAAAAAAAAAATCCGAACAGGCAGCATGGCTTGACGGCGATAAAATCATTTTTTATTCACCAAAACAAACCTTTACTATGTCATTAGCTGAACTGGGATTACGTGGTAAGCACAACGTATATAATTCGATGGCGGCCGGAATTGTTGCCAACACACTTGAAATCAGGAAGGAGGTGATCCGGGAAGCGCTTACCGATTTTAAAGCGCTGGAACATCGCCTTGAGTGGGTAAGCAACATCAGAAACATAGAATTTATCAACGACTCGAAAGCCACTACCGTAAATGCTGTATGGTATGCACTTGAGAGCATCAGCAAGCCAATCGTATGGATTGCTGGTGGTGTTGATAAAGGAAATGATTACCAGGTACTTCAGGAGCTTGTGAAGAAAAAGGTAAAAGCTCTTGTGTGTCTTGGGGAAGACAATCGCAAGCTTCACGAAGCATTTAGCCGGAGCATTGACCTGATCGTGAACACTACGAGCATGAATGAGTGCGTCAAAGCCGCATATCATCTTGCCTCACCTGGTGACTGCATTCTTCTTTCACCTGCCTGTGCAAGCTTTGATCTGTTCAAAAGTTTTGAAGACAGGGGGAATCAATTCAAGGAGGCCGTTCGGTCTTTATAACCTTTATCAGGACTGCAAAGCTTCCTGATCACTTAATACAATTAAAGTTTATGAAAAAAAAACAGTGTAGAAAACGATAAAAATGGAATTTGCAACACAACACGTAGAAAGGCTTTTTCAAAAAACGGGCGGAGACCGCTATATCTGGCTTGTGGTTATTTTCCTTTCTATCATCTCAATGCTTGCTGTGTACAGCAGCACAGGCTCCCTTGCGTTCAAATACAAGGGCGGAGATATGGAATACTACATGATTCGCCAGTTTGGAATGATCGCACTGGGGATATTTCTGATGTATATCGCCCACAAGATCAACTACACGTTTTATTCCCGAATTGCGCAGCTCCTTCTTTTTGTTTCTGTGCCGCTGCTCTTTCTCACCCTCATCTTCGGAATAGAGATCAATGATGCAAGAAGGTGGCTCACCATTCCACTCGTTAATATTTCCTTTCAAACTTCCGATCTCGCCAAGCTGGCGCTCATCATGTATCTCGCACGCGCACTCGCGAAAAACCAGGGTAATATAAAAGATCTAAAAACCGGTTTTCTTCCTGTTATGCTTCCGGTACTGGCAGTGTGTGCACTTATTGCGCCGTCAAATCTTTCTACGGCTGCAATTCTTTTCGCTACCTGTGTGCTCCTGATGTTTATTGGAAGAGTGAATATGAAGTACATCGCCATCCTGGCAATCACCGGAATTGCACTGCTGGGTCTGATTATACTAATTGCAGAGTTTACATCTATTCACGTCCGGGCTGATACCTGGGCAAGCCGGTTGCAGGATTTTTTTGGAAACGGAACGGAGCAATACCAGGTGCAGCAGGCAAAAATTGCAATAGCTAACGGGGGCGTTTTCGGAGTAGGTCCCGGAAACAGCACCCAGCGAAATTTCTTACCAAGCCCTTATTCCGATTTCATATATGCCATCATTGTAGAGGAATATGGTTTTATCGGAGCCATCGCACTTGTCGTTTTGTATTTGTTTTTCCTTCTCCGCTGCATAAAGCTTTTTGTGAAATGTCCCGGTGCATTTGGAGCCTTTCTCGCAGTGGGTTTGAGTTTCGGGCTAGTGGTACAAGCCCTGATTAATATGGGAGTGGTTGTTCACTTGCTCCCTACAACGGGGGTTACGCTTCCCTTTGTAAGTATGGGGGGAACATCCCTATGGTTTACAAGTGTGGCTATTGGAATTATTTTGAGTGTGAGCAGAAATGTTGAAGAAGAAAATGAAGATGAGCCGGCAACAGCGTAAAGTGATCATCAGCGGTGGCGGGACAGGTGGTCATATATTTCCTGCCATCGCGATTGCAAACGCATTAAAAAGAATGGATGCCGCAGTGGAAATTTTTTTTATTGGCGCATTGGGAAGGATGGAAATGGAAAAAATTCCAAAGGCAGGATACAGAATCGAAGGATTACCGATTGCAGGCATGCAAAGAAGCTTTTCTCCGAAAAACCTGGCGTTGCCGTTTAAAGTGATAGAAAGTCTGATAAAAGCGAGAAGAATGATAAGAAAATTTCAGCCTGATGCAGTAGTTGGCGTGGGTGGGTATGCAAGCGGGCCTGTGCTGTTTGCAGCTTCCATGATGAAGATCCCGACACTGATTCAAGAGCAGAATTCCTATGCAGGACTTACAAATAAAATTTTGGGGAGGCGTGTGAATAAAATTTGTGTGGCTTATGATGGCATGGAAAAATTTTTTCCGGCACATAAAATTATAGTAACCGGAAATCCGGTACGTGATGACATTGCCGCTTGTCATGGTGCTTCAGAAACCGGGCAAGAGCTGAAAAGAAATGAAGCAAAAAAGTTTTTCGGGCTAACCGGGCAGAAAAAAGTGCTGCTGATCATCGGGGGGTCACTCGGCGCCGGAACCATTAATGAAACCATAATCCTGAATTCTGAAAGACTGGCAAGGGCAGAAATCCAGGTCATCTGGCAGACAGGGAAAGGGCATTATAGTAAATGTGCTGAGGCAGCGAAAAATTTTTCAGAGCTGATAAAAGTGTATCCGTTTATTGACCGAATGGATCTTGCTTATGCTGCTGCCGATGTGGTCATTTCTAGATCAGGCGCTCTTTCGATAGCTGAATTATGCATAGCAAAGAAGGCATGTGTGCTTGTTCCGTCACCCAATGTCGCTGAAGATCATCAAACAAAAAATGCTATGGCGCTCGTAAATAAAAGTGCAGCAATATGGGTGAAAAATTCTGAGGCAAAGGAAAAACTGGCTGATACAGTGTTGAATTTGATGAATAATGATTCATTGCTGTACTCATTGAGGAACAACA
>JBDSEA010000027.1:0-3799 GCA_039920305.1 Chitinophagales bacterium | reverse complement strand
ATCAATGTCTGACAAGCGATGCAATTTCTACCGCATCCCTGCCAAATTTGTCTGCAAGCTTTGCGTGGCACATTAAATGACAGTACTTTCGCACCCCAATTTTCAATTCACAAAAACAAAACAATTAAAACATTATGGCAAAAGTTTCATTGAAACCACTTGCTGACCGCGTGCTGGTACAGGCGGCAGAAGCAGAAGAAAAAACCAAGGGTGGGATCATCATCCCTGATACGGCTAAAGAAAAACCTCAAAAGGGTAAGGTGATTGCTGTAGGAACCGGAAAAAAAGATGAACCCATGACCGTAAAATCCGGTGACACCGTACTCTATGGTAAATATGCCGGAACTGAGATCAATATCGAAGGTCAGGATTATCTCATCATGCGCGAAAGCGACATTTTTGCGGTGCTTTAAATTAAAAAAAAGTAATGCTCAATTCTAAATTCTAATCCTAAACTTTAAACTAAATTAAAAATTATGTCGAAAATCATTAATTACACTACTGATGCCCGTGACCGCCTCAAAAGAGGTGTGGATTCACTGGCTGATGCCGTGAAGGTTACCCTCGGTCCTAAAGGACGCAATGTGGTGATTGAAAAGAAATATGGTGCACCTGTTATTACCAAGGATGGTGTAACGGTAGCAAAAGAAATTGAGCTCGAAGATCCTATTGAAAACATGGGCGCTCAGATGGTGAAGGAAGTGGCTTCCAAAACTGCCGACATCGCAGGTGATGGAACTACTACTGCAACCGTACTTGCGCAAGCCATGATCACCACAGGATTAAAGAATGTGGCCGCAGGCGCGAATCCAATGGATCTCAAGCGCGGAATGGATAAAGCTTCAGAAGCAGTTATCCAGCATCTGAAATCACAATCTCAAAATGTGGGTAGCGATAATCAGAAGATTGAGCAGGTAGCTTCCATCTCTGCAAACAATGATTCCACTATCGGAAAGCTGATTGCAGAAGCAATGGGTAAGGTGAAAAAAGAAGGTGTGATCACGGTAGAAGAAGCGAAGGGAACTGAAACTACTGTTGAAGTGGTTGAAGGAATGCAATTCGATCGCGGCTATCTTTCGCCTTACTTCGTTACCAATCCTGAAAAGATGGAAACGGAATTAGACCATCCTTACATCCTGATCTATGATAAAAAGATCAGCCAGATGAAGGATCTTCTTCCCATTCTCGAAAAGGTAGCACAGCAGGGTTCTCCCATGCTTATCATTTCTGAAGAAGTAGAGGGTGAGGCGCTTGCTACCCTCGTAGTAAACAAGATTCGAGGCACCATCAAGGTAGCAGCGGTGAAAGCTCCCGGCTTTGGCGACCGCAGAAAGGAAATGCTTGAAGACATTGCGAAACTCACGGGTGGAACGGTGATCAGTGAAGAGCAGGGCTACAAGCTGGAAAATGCCACGCTTGATTATCTTGGTAAGGCCGACAAGATTCTTATTGACAAGGACAACACGACTGTAGTAAATGGCGCGGGTAAAAAAGAGGAAATCACTGCCCGTGTGAATCAGATCAAGGCACAGATTGAAACAACCACCAGCGATTACGATAAAGAGAAATTGCAGGAGCGCCTGGCAAAGCTCAGCGGTGGTGTTGCCGTTCTTTATATTGGCGCAGCAAGTGAAGTGGAGATGAAGGAAAAGAAAGCCCGTGTTGATGATGCTTTGCATGCTACCCGTGCAGCGGTAGAGGAAGGAATTGTTCCGGGCGGTGGTGTTGCATACATCAGGGCTCTCGAAGCGCTTGATAAGGTAAAAGGTTTGAACGATGATGAAATTACCGGTGTGAATATTATTCGCCGCTCTCTGGAAGAGCCATTACGCATCATTGCAGCGAATGCAGGTGCTGAAGGTTCTATTGTGGTTCAGCGCGTGAGGGAAGGAAAAGCTGATTTCGGCTATAATGCCCGCACGGATGTGTATGAAAACCTGATGGCAGCAGGTGTAATTGATCCTACCAAAGTTACACGTGTTGCTTTGGAAAATGCGGTATCTATTGCTTCCATGCTCCTTACTACTGAATGTGTGATTGTTGACAAGCCTAAGGAAGAAAAGGGAATGCCGGCAGGTATGCCTCCTGGTGGTGGAATGGATTATTAAGAAGTTAGTTTTCTATAATCAAACTAACGATTATAATGCGGCGATTTTCCGAAGGAAAATCGCCGCATTCTTTTTATGGCTTGATTAATCGAGATTTTGTACTTGAATCCATCATCACTTTCCCTTTCAAATCACCAATAACATTTTAAGGTTATTCATTGAAAGAGCAGGGATGAATTGCAATAGAACTCATCGGACTTTTCCAGAATCAGAACTTCTGAGATATGATTAGTGCGCAAAATAACATCGCAAAATATTTTAAAGGAATTGTCGCCAATCAATGTTATCATAATAAATGGACCCCCATACAAATCCTGCTTCGCTTTCTTACTATGGTGAAAGCGTGTTCATGAAGCCATACAAATTTGATTGAATCTTACGTTTTAACTTTTTTGTTCTGCGGTGGTCGGATCAATGATGGTGGCTACCTGGCTTACGGAATTTGCAGGAAAGCCGCCTTGTTTGGCATGCTCACGAATCATTTCTTCATTGGGCGCGATGTAAACACAATATATTTTATCACCTGTCACATAGCTTTCGATCCACTGAATTTGTGATCCCATTTTATTCAACACTCCACAGGAAGTTTGTGAAATGCCTATTAATTGCTCGGCTGAAAATTTGCCGGCTCCGGGGATTTCCCTTTCAATTAAATACTTTGGCATAAGTTACCGTTTTTTATTCCTACTCGTATGGCTTTTCGGTGCCGCCCCGTTTTTATAGTGGTCGCTGAACTCCACTTTTAGTATTGTAAAAATAAGAATCATCTAATTTAACCTGTGTTAATTTATTCCTGTAAACTTAAACTTGTTCCACAGGAATTGTAAAGAAAATCCTATAACGGGCGATGTGCTTACCTTCCCAAAATTGCTAGAAATATATATCGGCGGGTGTGGACACCAGCTATTAGAAAAATATTTTATCATTGGCTTTTCAATAATTTAGTTGTAAGGATATTATTCTATAGATTTAATGGTTCAATTCAATGCCATTATTCTTAGGTTCAGTCAGCAGGGAGAAAAAACCGGTTGGAGCTACATTGCAATTTCTGCAGATGTTGCGCAGCAGTTAATTCCAGGCAACAAAAAATCCTTTCGCGTAAAAGGTAGATTGGATGGGTATGCTTTCAAGGGTGTAAGCCTGTTACCTATGGGAAATGGAAGCTTCATCATGGCACTGAATGCTACTGTGCGTAAAAAGATCGGGAAGACTCAGGGACATAAAGTTAAAGTTGTACTTGAACCTGACCTTCAACATTATCTGCTTGAAAAAGATTTTGTTGTCTGCCTGAAGGATGAACCCGCGGCGTTTGATTATTTTAACACACTTCCCAAATCCCATCAAAATTATTTCAGCAAGTGGATTGAAAGCGCAAGGACAGAAGCCACAAAGGCCCGGCGGATTGCAATGGCCATCCGCGGACTTTCCTTCAAGCATGGCTATGGAGAGGTGCTTCGCGCGCAAAAAACAAACAGTGACAACTGATTGGGGTAATTTCTGTTATCCACTCCAGCTTATCTGGTTAACAGAATAAAGTTAGGGTTGATGTTAGAACTTTACACCCTTTTTTCATTTTCTATAACAGGCATTAAAGCAGAGGCATGCTCCGAGACTAACGGAGATTTTAAGCTGGGTACAACTAAACCACACCCTCCGGCATTCTTCTTTTCCTATTTTCGCAAAAAATTTTT
>JBDSEA010000026.1:0-23755 GCA_039920305.1 Chitinophagales bacterium | reverse complement strand
TGGGCAGCTGCATTCACTTCCCCTTCCCTTTTTTGTCCTTGCCACCCAAAATCCCATTGAGCAGGAAGGAACTTATCCTCTTCCTGAAGCCCAGCTTGATCGCTTCATGTTCAATATTAAACTTGAATATTTGAGTAACGATGAAGAAATGGCCATGGTAAAAAACACCACCTCAAACCGGAAAAGTAACCTTGGTAAGATCATTTCTGCATCTGATATTCAGTACTTCCAGCAGCTTATACGGAAAATACCGGTGGCTGAGAATGTGATGAGCTACGCCGTAACCCTGGCCCGTAAAACCAGGCCGGCAGAAAGTGAAGCTCCGCAAATAATCAATGATTATGTATCCTGGGGTGCCGGCCCACGGGCTTCGCAGTTTCTGGTGCTCGGTGCGAAATGCCATGCTGCTATTAATGGCAAATATTCTCCCGATATCGAAGATGTGAAAGCCGTTGCTACGCCCATTCTGCGACATCGCATCATCAGAAACTATAAAGCGGAAGCAGAAAACATCTCGGTGGAAGATATTGTCCGGAAGATTCTCTGATCAAGCTGATAAACCGGTATTTTAACCGGCCCAGAGATGATATCACAACTTTATTAATTTGGTGAAACGAAAATGCAATTCCGGATTTCTAATCTATGTGTATTTTTTTCGCAATACCTGTGGTTACGCAAATAGCATTAAACTGGATACTCATCGCAGCACTGAATGTGAATGCGATATTCCTTACCACTGATTATTTGCAAAATGCTTACCTGATAACCGCAGGCAATTCCCTGGTGAAAATTGATTCGGCCGGCCAAACCCTTTTCAGTTACAATCAAAACCGCTTTGGGCAATTAAAGCTCGTGGATGCGACTAATCCGCTGAAACTGATTCTTTCCTATCCGGATTACGGTACCGTCATGATGCTGGATAATACCCTGAGTGAGATGGGTTCTATTTCTCTTAAGCCTCTCGGTATTATTGATTATCACGCTCTTTGTTTTTCTCCGCGTGATAATAATATCTGGGTTTTTGATGAGAACGATTTCAAGCTTAAAAAAATTGATCGCAACGGACTGGTTACCCTGGAAAGCACTGATATGTTTCAGCAACTGGGGTATGCCATTCATCCCGTTTTTATGCAGGAAGAAAACCAGCATCTTTTTCTAAGTGATACCTCGCTGGGGATTCTGCTATTTGATGTTTATGGCGTTTATTATGAAACCCTCCCATTCAAAAATATCACAGAATTCCAGGTGCGGGATGACCGTATATTTTTCCGTAAGGATTACCGGATGCATTCTTATCATATGAAATCTCTTGAAGAAAAATATTACACCCTGCCTGATACAAGCCTTCTGAGCGTAAGACTGGAAAATAACAGGTTGTATGAACTGAAACCTGATACCCTTAAGCTTTATCACTTTTAAAGTAGAATTGCTCTTACCCGGCTAACCATTAATAATTAATTTTTTTTGTGTTTGCTGTAACTTTTTTCTTGGATTCCAAGTAAAAGATGAATTTCATGTTATCCTAACAAACTTAATTGTCCATGAAATACTGCTTCATATTCACCCTCTTGATTTTGATTTTTCTTCGTCAATCCGCTGTTGCCCAATGCACTTTGCCGAAACCCTCAGTAGTTACGGTAATCAAAATAACAAGCTGTGATGCTACCATAACATGGACTGCCGTGCCCGATGCGGCATACTATAAGGTACGTTACCGGTTCAGGAACATCAGCGGATGGACGATGGTAAATACGCAAATCACAGGAACCACTTATACCTTCACCAATCTCGTTGGTGACAGTGCATATAAATTCGGTGTGGCATCCTTTTGCTCAGATGGTTCCGGATCACAATATAAAAATGCACAAAAGACAACACCGTTAGTAACAGTTCCTGATTCTCTGAAAACCACAGAAGTGGCAGGCACAACCGTTTCATTTTCCTGGATAGAACATTGTCCCGTTTCATCTTATAATTTTCGATATCACATTACGGCTACCCATCCCTGGACAGTATTAAGGAATATTAATACGACCTCCTTCGTCGTAAATAATCTGCTAACCAATACTTCATACGATTTTCAGGTTCAGGCGCAATCCGGAATTGACACATCAAAGTGGACTAAAAGCTTACGCGTTAATTCAGGAGATACGATTGTGGCGCCCCCGCAGGGACAGACAGTATCATCCCTTAAACCAAATATGGTGATCTTCGTTCTGGATGATGGAAGATACGATCCATATATTCCTGCAGGCGGCCCGGCATGGTTCAATACGCCAAGTATTAATCGGCTAGCAAGTGAAGGCATCAACTTTGTCTATTCATTTCCTACTACCTCTCAATGTGCACCCAGCCGTGTTTCAATTTACTCAGGCCTTTATGCTTCACATCATGGAGCAATAGACAATATTACCAGGCAATATGACGGAATTCCCCTGGTGCAAAAAATTCTTCAGGACGCAGGTTATTACACCGGGTTTGTGGGAAAGTACGGACAGTTCCAGGGCGATCCGAAGGGCTTTGACTGGTGGGCAACAAGTGATGGTAACATTTTTAACGATCCTCCATATAAAATCAACGGAAAAGATACTTCAATAAACGGCCATATTACTGATGTTTATCAGAATCTCGCAATTACATTTCTAAACCGTGTTCCTGCAGGACAGAAATTTTGCCTGATGTTTTTTACCCGCATCCCGCATGCCCCCACCTTATCACGTAGCCAGGATATGTCGCTTTTTACCAATGAAACCATGCCTTTCCCTGATAACTTTTACCGTTACACGGAAAATTATCCTTCATATCTGTATTCCAGTGGTCATAACTGGACCCTTGAAGAAAATCAGACTGATTCAGCAAAACTTGCAGACTTTCAATGCTTATACGGTGCAGAAGTAAATATGACCGCGATAATGAACTGGCTTACCACTAAAGGAACCCTGGATAGCACCCTCATAATTTTCACTTCTGATAACGGATATCTTTCGGGCGAGCATAAGCTTAAAGCGAAACAACTGGCACTTGAAGAATCTATTCGCGTACCGATGTTCATCCGGTATCCGGCCTGGTTTACACCGGGAGTGGTGAATACTTCCCTCATGACGTTTAATGTTGACATAGCTCCGACATTATTAGATGCAGCGGGTATTCCGGATACCTTCGGAATGGACGGCTCCTCACTAAATCAGCTCTACAAGGGAAATATTTCCCGAAAGTATTTTTATTATCAATTTGCAGGTGATGGACCTACACCTGCATTACGGGCTGTAAGATCCAATGAATATATTTATATAAAAACATATTGCACAGAAATAACAGAAGAATTTTATGATCTTGTAAATGATCCTAAGGAAAATACAAACCAGATCAATAACACAACCTTTTCATCAACTATTGCAAGCTACAGGACGGTGCTTGACAGTATCAAAAATGCACTGGGAGATAATAATCCTGGCTTACTGGATTGTAATCTTAGTAATCCTAAATTAACAAGGGAAGAGAATGAAGAAGATCAGGCATATAATCTGAAGAATCTTGAAGTGTATCCTAACCCCGCATCAGAGTACTTTATTGTTAATTTTAATGATGAAGTGAGGGAAGATATATCAATAACCATTTCTAACTTATTAAACGAAGTGGTTTATTTTAAGAAAATGCCTGAAACAAATTCTTTTAAACTAATTGTAAAGGCAGAATGGGAAGCAGGTTTGTATATGGTGAGTGTGAAAAAGGGTAATCAATATTTTACCCGAAAGTTTACTCTTCAATAAGAATTAAGGCCGGATTCCGTCATCGTTAAATTGTATGTTTCCTTTGTTTTGGCATTGGATAAATGAAACGTAATGGATAATTAAATGTGTTCTATTAATCCATAGAATTTAATTTCTCTGCAGTTGATTGGGCGAACACTGCTATTCACCTATTGTTGATTGATATAATATAATTAAAATAAGGCTGCACTGTAATCTCCCGATCTCATTTGGGTAATCAATTTTTATTATAAACAGTGTAGTAATTAAAATTTAAATTTCTAAGGGTTAATGGTTATATTAGTTAACCCAATTTAGATATTATTTTTTAATTGAAACTATTTCAATAAAAAATATTTGGTGATTTCAATATCCTTTTTACTTTAGCCACCATCACACTTTAATCACACACACATGATAAAAATTATTTTGATAATCTTTGCAATAGGATGCATTACTACATCGGGTTACGGTTATTCCATTAAGCAATTAACTGCGACCTATCAAAGCGGACAAATCTTTCTTAACTGGAAAGTTCCGACTGCAACTAATTTGCAATATAATATTTATCGCTCCAAGACACCAATTCTTACTTCGCTGCAATTAACAAACAATAATTATCTTGGATATGTGCGGGATAATTCTGCAAAAAACCTGCGCAAATCTGAGTTGCAGAACGATGATTTTTATTTTGTAATCAAAAATAATAATCCCCCCCTGGCCAGTGATCGTGGATTGTATGTTGCAACCTGCACTTCTTCAAGCTTATATTATTATGCAGTCACGGTAACAAATCTGGAAAATAACAAGGAGGATAAAGGGATTATATCCGAAAGCAACAGCTTGCTCCTGCCGGTTTTAGAATCGGTTGCGGCGCCTCAGGCTGTCTTACAAGCAATAACCGAGCAAAGCAATGGTGATATCAGCTATGAATATGTGATATGGGGAAATAATCAGGATGCAGTTCACTGGCATGCATTTAACAATGTTGGTTCATTTGGTTACAACTTCACGCTGCAAAAGCGTGGTAATTATAATGATCAGCCATTGTGTATCCAGTTTCAGGATCAGAATCCATTTAAAAAACTTGATAGCGATTTCTGCAGTGATTGCAATATGCTTCAGCTTGATGACTGGCTTCCTAACGGACAAAACAGTTATTGGATCGGATACCACGAAGGCTACAATATGTATTTGAGTAACGGCAGCAATCCGGTCGCAACAACGGGAGTTATCAAAACCTACACCCAGGTGTGTACACAGGCAATTATCCGGTGGGTTAAGCATCAGCAGGGTATTGACAGCAGCAGAGTTTACATGACCGGTAATTCTCACAATGGTTTTGGCGCAATACTCACTGCCATGAATATTCCTGCCGAGATATCATCATTTTACGTAACTTCTCCACCCTATATTTACAAACCTGCGGCAGGTGATAAGCGAGAGCATCAGCTTGGAAGTGTAAGCTGCAAGCTCCCAACCGATATCAATTATCCGGGCACTTCCGATCCTATTGTTATATGGGATTTTACAGATTTCCGCAACTGGTACCGGATCAACCAGCCCAATGGGATACCCTATGGGCAGGGAATCAATGGTAAGAACGATACCAAAGCTGGATGGGCTCAGAAGTTTCATTATTATGATACGGTGAATGCTTATCAGCAGGGTGGCACGTGGTTTTGGGATCAGCGCGTCCATAATGGCAAAGATGCACAATTCACCAGCAGCGAAACAAAAACCGATTATACCAGGTTTTATACCAACCGGTCATTTCCTGCATTCTCTAATTGCACCATCAATCAGGATCCCGGTACCGGTGATCCGAATGAGGGAGATGCATACGGAGCTATAAACGGATATCTTGATTGGGATGATAATTCCATCGTGGATAAGAAGTGTAGTTATACCATTAATTGCTTTATTAAAACTCTTTATGTTGACGGGCAGGAGGATCAAAACCAGTATAGCAGCTGTAAGTCAGATATTACGCTCCGGCGAACCCAGAAATTCGACCCTTCAACATCTCAAACCATTACCTGGACTAACTACGATGTAGACAATCAGCTTCTTCAGTCAGGAAGTTTTGTTCGCGGGGACGATCCAATTACACTTAAGGGAATCAAAATCAAGAAAGCAGGCTCAACCATCAAGCTTACGGCCTCTAATTGTGGCAACAAAGCTGAAGCGTTACCAGAGTCTTCAGAAATTATCTCAATATTAAAAACACAGGATGGATATTCACTTGTATTAAATGTAACAGATGCTCAACGGGCTGCTATTGATGTTTATGATCAGCTGGGTCGTACTGTTTTGCATGAGGAGCTTGATTTGCCTGCCGGATTTACTTCCTTTCCTATTAAGCTTCCCGGCTCAGTTTATCTGATCAGGGTGTCTTCAAAGGAAATTCATTTTTCTTGCAAACTCTTATTTTGAGAAGGAAGGCCTTATCATTGCTTTTGAGGAATAGTTCCCCATCACCCTCAGCAGAAGTAAAGGAAAAATAGCGGATGGTAATGAAACGATATGATGTTCACTACAATCTGTGAACAGATCACCCCTTGTGCCTTGAGGCAAAGTGAATATAATGCTTTATCAAGAACATTTCTTATCAGATTAAAATCCGAAAGATTCCCATTCTAAAATAAGGATCTGAATTTTTAAAGAAAAAACCTGGTTTGAAGGGCAAGCAATATTCTATTGCAAAAATATTTTTTGATTACTAAGCACTACTGAATCATTGCTGAGCGCTTTCACGAAGTACAATCCTTTTAAGTCCTTCACTGCAACTCTTATCTCATCAATTGGATTTGATAAAACAACTGTTTGCAAAACCACACCACGTGTATCGGTTAATTGAATTTTTGCGGCATACTTACCTGCCCTGATCATGAAAAATTCTGATGCTGGATTTGGAAACACCGAAAGGGTTTCTGATCTGATCTCCTCAACAGGGGTAGCCACTTCTTCAAATTCCAGGGCATCAATTATCAGGCGGCTGCCCTCTGCATAGCCATTAATTCTTCCTGCATAGCATTCAATAACCGCTGTATCCGGATCAAGGGAAGAAACATAGGTAACTGGAATGCTGAACATTGTATAATATTCAATATCCTCAGCTGAGTTAAGGGAGCCGTAACCGATCAAATCCCTTTGCATGGTTGATTGGTTATATTTCCATAAAGAAACTTTGACTGAGCATGAGTCATCATCCTTCGGGCTGAACGTATAGAATCCCTTCAGTGAGGAGGGCCGTTTATTATATGCAAAGCCGGGAGCATCATTTAATGCATGGGTCCCGCTGATCATTATCGCTCTTATCACATTTCCATTATCGTCTTCCTTATTTTCCATTCTTGCAGCAAAAACACCACTGTAGGATTCAATGGTACTTCGAACAAGCTCGGGATCCCCTCCGTATAAAATATTTTGTGTATACCATTGCCCGGGGTCTTCAAAAGACCCGTAATCCGTCCAGGATTCGAAATCTGAATTAGGAATTTGGGCCACGGCAATGCGGATACAAAGAATTAAAACAGTAAGTGAAGAGATCTTTATCATAGTATTTTAATTTGAAAGTTAACAATTAATGATTTAGTTATTAGGAGCCCCGTTATTTACCCATTCGGTAATTTGCTCAATTTCGCAATCGGGAAGCTTATTTCCTCCAAATGGCATGGGCACATATCCTGGAGAATGAGTGATTACACCAACAAGGCGTCCATCCAAAGCTACTGTGGATACACCACTATAAGTTGCAAGAACCACACCACCGGAAGCTGAAGCCTCACTGTGGCAGCCAATGCAGTAGGTGCTTAAGATCGGAGCCACTGTTCCGGAATATGTAACATTCGAAAGGTCACATTCCACTCCCCCACTGTTTTCATCACAATGCAGATCTTTTGCCCCCTGCATAATCCATAGGGCAATCAGCGAAATCTCCTCACTGCTCAACGGATCATTTGGTGGGGGAGGCATGCGGTCATCAGGATCACTTTCTGTGATCACCTCATATAATTTTCCTGCGTCGAGATCGTAGGGTTCAATATCGGCAGTATTTATAACATTTTCATACGAATTCAATTTTATCCCATCCTTATGTGAGGCCTCATCGTGGCATCCGCTCTTAGCACAGTTGGATATCAGAATCGGAAGGATATCTGCCTCAAAATAAACTGAATCAGGATCGCAGGGTATTCCACCTGAATTGTCTTCACCCGTAGTATCACTTCCCCCGGAATCACCCCCATTGCCGGAATCTCCACCTCCTCCCGAATCACCTCCATTACCGGTTGTGTCCGTTATTAAGTCTGTGATTGAGAGTGACGGTGCCTTATCCCAGGTACACCGGGAAAAGCAAAAAATAAGTACCAACAGGCACCAGAAATATTTCCAGTCAGAATTATTTTTAAACATCTATCTCCTTTTAGTATTCTCGGATTGCAAAAATGATATCACGTAAAGGTTTAACAAATTGATTATTGTTAAGAAAGGAGGGAGGGGCACTGAAGGCGGTAAAAAACAGTCTAAATTATTTTATTCAGGTTGCGAATTGGCATGCTCCCGCGATTTTATAATGAACATTGTGGAGAGTTGGTTTCGGTTCGTTTAAAAAAATCTACTTTTAACCCTTAAAATAATAAACTATACATGAAATATATTTATACTCTTGCAGCTGTGGTTATTCTCCTGCTTTTACAAGATTTCAACTCCGCTTTTGCATCTTCACCGGTTTTATCCCCGCAAAATTTTCACCTCACTGGACCTCGGGGTTTTATTGAAAATAAAGGGCAAATTCTTGATGAAAGCCAAGAACCCCGCACTGATCTGCTTTACTTACTCGAACGGAAGGGGTTAAAAGTACAGCTAATGCAAAATCGCCTCAGCTTTGAACTTTATACCATGCAGAATGATAATAGCTTTGATGAGGCAACCGGAAAAACTCATTTTGATCAGCTCGATCCTGAGGACCGTCCTTCCCCAAAACTCCGTTATCTGAGCAGCCGTATAGATGTAGAGTTTATCGGGGCAAATCCGAAACCCGAAATCACCGCTGAAGAAATGTTACCTGATTACCTGAATTACTTCCTTGCTCATACTCCGAACGAGGGAATTACCAATGTGAAGCAGTTTAACAGGATCACCTACCGTAATCTCTACCCGAATATTGATCTCGTATTAATCGCATCCCCCGGAAAAAATGTTCAGCAATCAATAGCTTACGATTTCATAATTCATCCCGGTGGAAATATCAATGACATCCGGTACAGATATCATGGGAGCAGTGACCAGATGCTAAATAATAATGGAATGCTTGAAACCGGAACTGCACAGGGTAAAATAATTGAGATGATTCCGGAATCCTACCTCGTAAGTAACTCAGGCAGTAAGCTTATGCCGGTAAACGTTTCTTTTAGTCTAGGTAAAAGCATCGTTGGGTTTCAGGCAGATTCATATGATAAAAAGCAAACCCTGGTGATTGATCCGATGCTGGAATGGGCTACCTATTGCGGTGGTGATTCCAGTGAAGAGGGTCGCGGGTTAACCACAGATAGCCTGGGAAATGTGGCGCTGATCGGTCGCTCAAACAGCACCTTTAATATTGCGACGGCAGGCGCTTTTCAGGAACAGTTAGCAGCGAATGTCGACATTATTCTTGAAAAATATGATTCCGCAGGCAATAGAATCTGGGGCACATACTATGGAGGATCAGCAGACGATCATGGCCGTGGCCTTGTTGCAGACCCAATGAATAATTTATATCTGGGCTGTCACGGAAACAGTCCGGATGGCATCTCTACACCCGGCGCCTACCGGGAAAATTATGCAGGAGGCGTGGGAGATGATGGCTACCTATCTTATTTTGCTGCCGATGGCTCAAGGATCTTTGGTACCTATTATGGCGGTACGGATGATGAAACCATTCGCCGCCTGGCTCTTGATCATGCGGGGAATGTCGTGATGGTGGGATACTCCTTCAGCGATTCAGGAATTTCTACTCCCGGAGTATTCCAGCCTGTGAGAGCGGGCCAGTCAGATCTGTGCCTGAGCAAATGGACTCCGGATGGTCAGTTGATCTGGGGAACTTATCTCGGAGGCTGCTGTGAAGATCATGGAAGAAGTGTAGCCGTTGATAAAAACGATAACATTTACATTAATGGCAGTACTGCGAGTGATGGAATTGCAACCCCCGGTGTTTCAAGAACTACGCGGGCAGACAAGCAAGACTACTTATTAGGAGCCATAACACCTGATGCAGAGTTACTATGGATCAGCTACTGGGGGGGAGCGGTAGAAGACCGTGGCCGTGGGGTTTTTGTTGATTCCTCAAGCCATTATGTTTACTTTACCGGGTATTCGGCAAGTGATACCGGTGTAGCAACCCCTGGCGCCTATCAGGAGCATTGGGTTAGCGGATATGATAATAAGGGTGAGCCTTATCATGATATGGTATTGATGAAATGGACACTGGAAGGTCAGATCGTATGGTCAACTTACCTCGGTGGCGCAAAAGATGACCGCGGCCGTGCTATAACGATGATCGGTGATAATGAAATTTATCTTTCAGGATCCACCGAAAGCAGCGATACCATGGCCACACCAGATGGCTTTCAGACGGTATGGGCAGGCAAGGGTGATATGTTTTTGGAGATTTTTGACTCAAATGGTATCCGGAATTATGGAAGTTACTTTGGGGGTCCGGGTGATGAAGACAATCTCGCTCTAGCTATTGATGATAAACACCAGCATATTTACCTGATTGGAACCGGAAATAGCTCGGGTTTGGGAACAGCAGGTACCGCACAACCGGTGTTTGGCGGTCAGGATGATGCGCTCCTTGTAAAGATTGAAGTGCATTTACCCGCAACTTTACCAGAGGCATCCTTTACATATACTAATATACCCTGCTCAAATGGTGAGATAGCCTTTACCAATACCTCTGTAAGCGCCGATGATTATTTATGGAATTTCGGGGACGGAAATACTAGCCCTGCAATTTCTCCGGTGCATCCATACGATTCAATTGGTAATTATACCGTGACTTTGATTGCGACTAATTCTTCCACTCTGGTTTCTGATACCAGCATTATGGATATTACAGTAAGCAGCACTCTTCCTGTTGCAACCATAACTGCAGAAGGCCCAACCACCTTTTGTGATGGTCAATCAGTGGTTCTGAACGCTAATACAGGGTATGGTTATACTTACAAATGGAAAAATGGTATGAGCTTCATTTCCGGAGCAACCGATCCAAGTTACACTGCCACGGTTTCAGGCGAATACAAAGTGGTGATTACCGTATCTGCCGGGTGCTCAGCTTCATCATCTAAATTAGTGGTGACTGTAAATCCTTCCCCCGCAGCATCAATTCTGGAAGGACCAGCACTCAGTTTCTGCGAAGGAAATTCTGTGGTACTTAATGCAAACAGTGATAGTGTGAGCTATCAATGGCTGAAAAATGATTCCCTTATTTCAGGAGCGGACTCTATTGCCCTGATGGTTTCTGAATCAGGGAATTATACTGTGATAGAAACAAACTCTTACGCCTGCATGGATACTTCTGCAGTTACACTGGTAACAGTATATGCAAGTCCTGACGCCTTGATCAATGCAAATGGGAATACAATTTTATGTGAAGGAGGATCCGTTAGCCTGAATGCTAATTCCGGAGGAGGTTTGCACTATCAGTGGCAATTGAATGATACTGACATTTCGGGTGAAACGAACCAATCGTTTACAGTGAATGAACCCGGCAATTATACCGTTATTGTAACTGACACTATTGGCTGCACTGCAACCTCGAACTCAATAATTGTCTCGGTAAATCCAAATCCTGAAGTTAGTGCAACCTCATCAGGTTCAACCGTTTGCCTGAATGATTCTGTAACACTTACGGGCGCAGGGGCACAAACATATGTTTGGCTACCGGTTAATATTTCAGGTGAAAGCATCAATGTCTCACCTTCAATTGCTACCACATATTTAGTAACGGGAACTGACATGAACGGATGTACCGGTAATGATAGCATTAGTATTCAGGTATTGCCGCTTCCTTTCCTTAACCTGGGAATGGATACAGCAGTTTGTGATTCAGTGATGTTTAGTCTTGATGCAGGCAGTGGCTTTAGTTCTTACTTATGGTCAGGAGGTGATACAAGTCAGATTATTTTGGTTTCCTCCACCGGGGACTATGGTGTTCAGGTTCAGGATACCAATGGTTGCGCCGCAACCGACACAATTCATGTGGAATTTACCATTTGTAATGGAACGGAAATGATATCTGAGAAATTTACTTTCAATCTTTTTCCTAATCCGGCCACAGGCAGTTTTATTCTTTCATGCTCAAATCCTTTAGGTCAAAAGTTAAAAGCAGTAATGGAAAATATGTTAAGCCAGAGGGTGTTCAATATTCTTGACGATGAAAGCGGTAAGCAATTTTCAAAAGAAATAAACATCAGGAATTTACCTGCCGGAATATATAGCGTAAAGATATCAGTGGGTAATGAAATGATTATTAAGAAGCTGATTATTGAGTGACAGGCCACTTATCGTATTCTTTTCACAGCAAACTCCAGAAATAGGTTTTTAAAAAGCCGTAAAAGGTCATCATTCACAGATTCATTCATACGATGAAAAAATCAATTGCTATTTATGTATTTGCCGTTCTTGCGGCTATTGTAAACAATTGCTTTGCACAAGTGCCCGATATTGCGTGGCAAAAAACCTTTGGAGGCACCGGTAATGACATTATGCAGGATATTTATCCCACTGCTGATGGAAACTATATCCTTCTTGGATTATCTTCCGTAAGTGATGTGGATGTTTCATGTAACATTGAAGGAAAGCATGATACCTGGGTAATAAAAATGGATCCGGTAGGTGATATTATCTGGCAGCAATGCTATGGTGGAACAAAGGAAGAGGGAAATCCTAATTCAAAGATCATACAAACTTCTGATGGAGGTTATATTTTTCAAACTGAGACGTGGTCAAGTGACGGGGATGTAACAGGACATCATGAACTCAGCGACGCATGGACGGTCAAGCTTAATTCGCTCGGCGGAATCGAATGGGCACATTCATTTGGTGGCAGTAACTGGGATGTTCCGAGGCGGCTTGTTGAGCTTCCGGGTAAAAGATATCTCATACTTGCCCGCTCAACATCTTCTGATGGGGATGTGCCTGCGAATATAGACTCGTTAAAATTTGATGCATGGGTGTTTATTGTTGACAGCACCGGCAGCATCATTTCAAACAACATATATGGCGGAACGGGTGATGATGAATTATCTGATGCCCTTCTGCTCCCAAATGGAAATCTCGCATTATTCGGTCAGACATCTTCTAAGGATGGTGATCTCACAAGCTTACCTGTGGACTCAACTGATGCATGGCTTCTCATCATTGACACTTCTGGAAATATAATTACAAACAGGGTATATGGTCAGCAGGATTTTGAAGACTTTATTTCTGCCGTAGCAACTGATGATGGAGGATTTGTTTGCTTCGGTGAAACAGGCGACCCCGGAATACCCGTGGATCACGGCTCATGGCATGGTAACATGGACTTCTGGGCCGTGAAGCTCGATGCAAATAATGATATTCAATGGCAAGGCGTTTATGGCGGATCAGATAAGGAGCAGTTCCGGGATGCAGCCACCCTTCCCTATAACGGCGGATATTACCTTGCCGGTACTTCAATGTCGGCAGATGGCGATATTGCCGATGATGAGTTTTCCGGACGAGAATGGTGGATAATGCAAATAACGACAGATGGTATTTTGCTATGGAACACCCTGCTTGGTGGATCTGATGCTGATTTCTGCTATTCCATACTTGATAATGCTATTGCAGTAGGCGGAACTTATTCTGCGGATGGAGATGTAATGGGGTTGGATGGTGATGCGGATGGCTGGGTTCTGCAGCTTGATGTAGCAACAGTAACACACCAGCTATCTGGTGGAAAAGGTACTGTCCTGGTTTATCCTGTACCAGCTTCAAATAACCTGCACATTCAAATTGATGGATTTGAATCAGGCAAATTGGTTGAAGTTATAAATCTGCTGGGCC
Source organism: Chitinophagales bacterium (assembly GCA_039920305.1). Taxonomy (GTDB): domain Bacteria; phylum Bacteroidota; class Bacteroidia; order Chitinophagales; family UBA10324; genus DASRAJ01. The sequence continues at coordinate 9,935 of JBDSEA010000026.1, read as the reverse complement.
AAAAATTATATTCAGCCTATGCTGATGCGGATGAAGTAATATTAAATCTTCACCATTATAATTCCGGCTGTTATCTGCTCAAAGTTTCCGATGCGGCAGGAACAATCCCGCAATCTTTGCAGGTATTTCAGATAGTGAAGTAATAAATTTTAGCAGTGTAAAATTCTTCCGGCCATCCTGATTAGAATTCCACCTCACCTGTAAATATGTAATTGCTTTCGTGCGCTGATGTAAACATTATAGAAAATAGAATACATGGTAACGCATTTGTACAGCAGTTTTCCATCGTGTAAATAAACATCGATGTTGCCGGCGCAACTGGTAGTTAGAGCATCGCCGAAGTTGAGATTATTTGTCAGGTCTCCCGCATTTTCCAGTCTATACACATCAGTGGTGCCCCCGTCATAATAATTCCAGTTGATACCTCAGCCTGATTATATTTTGCAGCGGTACCAAGAGAAGTATAAAGGGCAATTTGAATCGGGTATTGAAATCGTCAGTCCAAGCTTTAGCTTCAATTCGGAAAAAGTAATAATACTGTCCGGTACCCCAGGACAATGATGTTTTACCCCTCAGAAATCCGATGGCATGATTTTTACAAAGGATGCGTCACTCAAATTATCATCACCATGAAAACACGGATCATTTCAGTTCTCGCAATACTTTTAATTTCATCACAGGCTTTTTCTCAAAGCAAAAACGTAGGTTTCTACATAGGGCCCAACTTTTCAAATATTACGATTACATCGCCGGAACTTACAGCAAAAAACCATTCGGGATTTCAAGCGGGTGCTTACTACAGGAAAGGAGGATTTGTGTATGGTCAGATGGGACTAGAATATTTACGCCTTCAGACTGATTTTACCGCAAATGATTCACTGAGCGGAAAAGTGCATTTAAACCGTCTCCAACTGCCATTGTATGGCGGATTAAACCTGCTCAATTTCTCAAAAAAAATATTAAATGTGCGTGGTTATGCGGGCCCTGTGATAACCTACACCATTTCTGCTCCGAGTTTTAATCCTGATTTCTCCCTCACTGACTTTAGCCGGTTTGGAATCAATGGAACGGTGGGTGCGGGAGTTGATGTGCTGATCTTTTCACTTGATGCCGGATATACATTTGGTTTAAATAACTTATTCAGCAGCAACTTTAATGGTAAGGCAGATTACGCATTCATTAATGCAGGGATAAAATTTTAAGGGATTTTTTTAAATATAATACAGGCTTTTCCACTGTCTTTGAATAAACTATGGGAATCCGGTTTTACTTCAACTATTGGTTAATTAAATCTTAATCTGCAAAAACTTTTTAAAAAATTGTAACCTTCCCATATCTTTATGCGTCTGTTTAATAAATGCACGCAATGAAAATTCCCAAAATTTTAATCAGCCTCTGCCTTATTGCAGGAAGTTTTCTTCCTTCTGCAATCACATCTGCTTCAGCTTCAAGGGTTCGCACCGTGCCCAGCCCATCGGCTGAAAAAAAAGCGGAAACTTCCAAAGCAAACGATATAACCCCCGCGAAGGGAAGCACTGCACTCCCCTCAAAAAATTGTAATGTGAAAATCCTGAGTTCCCTTTACATTGGTAACGGTGGCGTACCAAAATAATTGAGAGCGATACAACGGATTTATAAAGTCCCCTCAATCAGCCTGTAAGATTTATATGATCAGCTGATGAATTCATAAGTGGTATATTGCTGTAGTGCTTCAGGGATTCTAATTCCATCAGCAGATTGATTGTTTTCAAGCAATGAAGCAACAATACGCGGCAAGGCTAGAGCACTTCCATTAAGTGTGTGAGGGAATTGCATTTTGCCCTCTTTGTCCTTGAAGCGAAGCTTCATCCTGTTGCTTTGAAAAGTTTCGAAGTTGGAAACACTGCTTACCTCGAGCCATCGCTTCTGTGCAGCGCAGAAAACTTCAAAGTCATAGGTGAGCGCGGATGCAAAACTCATGTCGCCGCCACAAAGTTTGAGGATGCGATAAGGCAGCTCAAGCTGATGCAACAAACCCTCAACGTGCGCAACCATTTCTTCGAGCACTTCATAAGAATTGTCAGGATGCTCAATACGCACAATCTCTACCTTGTCAAACTGGTGCAGGCGGTTCAAACCGCGAACATCCTTGCCATATGATCCCGCTTCACGGCGAAAGCATTGTGAGTAGGCACACATCTTCACCGGCAATTCTTTTTCGCTCACAATCACATCCCGGTAAATATTGGTGACAGGAACCTCAGCAGTAGGAATGAGATAATATCCATCTTCATTCACGAAATACATTTGTCCATCCTTGTCGGGTAATTGTCCAGTACCAAATCCCGTATCAGCATTCACAAGCAGCGGCGGCTGGTATTCAGTATATCCTGCATCAATTGCATTTTGCAAAAAGAAGCTGATGAGCGCGCGCTGAAGCTTTGCACCCTTTCCCTTGTAAAATGGAAATCCGGCACCTGTGACTTTGTTTCCTGTTTCAAAGTTTATGATATCATATTTGGATGCTAAATCCCAATGCGGAAGAGCATCGGGGTGCAATTGCGGAAGTTTCCCTCCCATCCTAACAACAACATTTTCTTCAGGAGTTTTCCCCTCCGGAACTGAAGCATGCGGCAGATTAGGAAGGCGTACAAGCAACTGATGAATTTCCTCTTCAAGCTGGCTGAGCCTCTCAACTATTGCCTTAGTGTCATCCTTCAACTGCAAGGAGTGATTCTTCTTTTCATCACCTTCATGCTTTTTACCCTGTGAATACAATTGTCCTATCAATTTTGATAATTGATTGGCCTCTGATAATTTTTGATCTGCCGCAGTCTGAGTTTGCCGCCGCTCAGTATCAAGCGAAATAATTTTCTCAATGATTTCTCTCCCGTCAAAATGCTTTATCGGGAGTCGCGCAATCACATCATTTGTATTAGTGCGCAAATACTGAAGGGTGAGCATGGTAAAAAATTCGGGCAAAGATAACAGCAGGTGACGGACACTTTACAAGTGTCAGACACCAACTCAATTTAAAGATTGGGCTGCGGGGTATAGCGCAAATAAGGGTTCACCTTTGTATATCCTTTTGGAAATTTTTTGTCAGCATCTTCATCAGTTACAGCCGGAACAATAATACAGTCTTCTCCATGTACCCAGTTTACCGGAGTAGCAACGCTGTAGCCGGAGGTAAGCTGCAATGAATCAATCACCCGAAGTAACTCAACGAAATTCCGTCCTGTTGATGCAGGATATGTGATCATGAGTTTAATTTTTTTATCAGACCAATGACGAATACCGAGCGCACCGTAAATTTTTCACTGGCATTCGGATGAATCATATCATAAAGCATTGCAATCCTGCGGTCTTCATCGGCAATCAGCGGAAAATTCACATTTGCCTGTTGAGTTTCGTTAATGTCATTGATCCACCGGTTATGTGAGTCAATCGCATCAACACTTATAGCGATCATTTTTACATTTCGTTTATCAAATTCACTTTTAAGTTTAGAAGCTGCTCCAAGTTCAGTTGTGCATACCGGAGTAAAATCAGCCGGGTGTGAAAATAAAACGCCCCAGCTGTTTCCCAGCCATTCGTGAAATTGGATGGTACCTTCAGTGGTTGTTGCTGTAAAATCCGGGGCTTCGTCTCCTAATCGTAATGCCATATGGTTTGAGTTTTGAAGGGATAAATTAAAGGATGAAAAATAGTGAATCTAAATTTTTCTCCTTCCCCTTTAAGACGGCAAAAATAATTACTGAACCAATTAGCCGGTCAAGTGGTTGAACATGTATCTTTGCTGCCTGGTTATGTTTCTCAATCTTCCTATACCGCATATCACTACTGAAATGCAACGTTCCATCTGGGGCATATCGTGGACTTGTTGACCGCGATCGAATAAATTCTTTCAGCATTTTTTAATTCATCACTACAGTTCACCGGGCTGGTAATAAACTTTAATCATTATGTTTTCCATTAGCAACATACTTACTGTTACGCTCACGCTCTTTCTTGTAATTGACATTCTTGGCTCCATACCGGTAATTATTTCGATCAGGAAAAACACGGGAGCAATAAGGCCTGTAACAATTGTGGGCTTCTCAGGAGTGCTCATGCTTGCCTTTACTCTCATTGGTGAAGGACTGCTTCATGCGCTGGGAATTGAAGTGAAATCTTTTGCCATTGCAGGCGCGGTAGTGCTGTTGCTTCTTGCATTGGAAATGATTCTTGGCGCAACGATTTTCAAAAGTGATGAGGAGGGAAAATCCGGTAATATTGTTCCGATATCCTTCCCGATTCTTGCAGGTGTGGGAACGCTCACCACCATTCTTTCTCTCCGCACGAAGTATAATGTGACCGATGTGGTGATTGGAATTATACTGAACCTGATCATCATTTATGTAGTACTGGTCTCGATGAACTGGCTTGAAAGAAAACTGGGTAAGCAAACTTTGGTAGTGATGAAAAAGTTTTTCGGAATTATTCTGCTGGCGATTGCAGTGCAAATGTTTAAGAATAACTTTTGAACATTGTAACAGATGCCATCGCACAGGGTGATGGCATCGGAAGTAAATACCTGTCAAGATTCTGCTTCCTGGCACAGTTCAATCAGCACTCCATTCAAATCTTTCGGATGTACAAAGCAAACAAGCTTTTTATCAGCTCCGCGCTTAGGCTCATCATGCAGCAAAATAAACCCTGCTTCTTTAAGCCGCCTCATTTCCTCCCGGATATCATCGACAGCAAGGGCGATGTGATGAATTCCTTCGCCCCTCTTTTCAATAAACTTTGAAATGATGCCGGCAGCTCCCAAGGAGGCAACAAGCTCTATTTTGCTTTCACCTACCTGGAAAAATGATGTGTTAACCTCTTCGCTTTCTACTATTTCCATCTTGTAATGAGCAATTCCCAGCAATTTTTGATAGGTTTCATTTGCCGCTGAAAGGTCTTTTACGGCAATGCCTATATGCTCGATTTTTTGCATGATAACTTAAGTTTGGTGAACATATTTCTTTACCTTTGCGTTTAGAATTATTCTAAATAGATAATTCAAATTTAAAATCGTGAAACTACCTATCTATCTTGATAACAGTGCCACCACACCGGTTGATCCTCGTGCCCTTGATGCGATGATTCCATATTTTACTGAAAAATTCGGTAACGCAGCAAGCCGCAGTCACGCTTTTGGATGGGTTACTGAAGAAGCCGTGGACTATGCCCGGGAACAGGTTGCAAAGCTGATTAATGCTGATGCGAAGGAAATCATTTTTACATCAGGATCTACTGAGGCAAATAACCTCGCGCTTAAGGGTGTGTTCGAGATGTACCGTGAAAAAGGAAATCACATCATTACCGTTACCACGGAGCATAAATGCATTCTTGATACGGCAAAGCATCTTGAAAAGATGGGGGGAGAAATCACCTATCTTGAAGTGAATGATGAAGGTATGCTTGACCTGGCGCAGCTTGAATCTGCAATTACATCCAAAACCATATTGATTTCTGTGATGTATGCCAACAACGAGATTGGCGTAATCCATCCGGTAAAAGAGATCGCGGCCATTGCTAAAAAGCACAATGTTCTTTTTCACACTGATGCAACGCAGGCCGCAGGTAAAGTACCGATTGATGTGCAGGCAGAAGGAATTCATTTGCTCTCGATGTCAGCTCATAAAATGTATGGACCTAAAGGTGTTGGCTGCCTCTACGTAAGAAGAAAAAACCCGAGAGTAAAAGTGACAGCTCAGATTGATGGAGGCGGTCACGAGCGCGGAATGAGATCTGGCACTCTTCCAGTTCCGCTTATTGTAGGTTTCGGGGCTGCATGCGAAATTGCCCGCAATGAAATGTATGATGATGCTGCAAGACTGAGCAAGCTGCGTGATAAGCTGGAAAATGCTTTGCTTGAATTGGAAGAAGCCTTTGTGAATGGAAATCGTCAGCACCGTTTGCCGCATATCACCAACATCAGCTTTAAATATGTGGAAGGAGAGGGGTTGATGATGGGATTCAACAAGGACATTGCTGTTTCATCCGGCAGTGCGTGCACCAGTGCTTCACTGGAGCCGTCGTATGTTTTAAAGGCTTTAGGTCTTGGTGATGATCTTGCCCATTCTTCAATCCGGTTTTCATTAGGGAGATTTACCACAGAAGAGCAAATTGATTACACGATTGAACGGGTCCGGAATGCAGTATTGAAAATGCGTGACATTAGCCCGTTATGGGAAATGTATAAAGAAGGAATTGACATGAGCACAGTAGAATTTAAAGCACACTGATTTGATGCAGAAGTGAATTTAATAATTAACGAATAATAAACTTTGAACCATGGCATACTCAGAAAAAGTATTAGAACATTATGAGCATCCGATGAATGTTGGAACTCTTGATAAGAGTAAATCGAATGTTGGAACAGGCCTGGTAGGCGCACCGGAATGCGGAGACGTGATGCGGCTGCAGATCGAGGTGGACCCTGAAACGCAGCAGATCATTGATGCGAAATTCAAAACCTTCGGCTGCGGCTCAGCAATTGCCTCGTCGTCACTTGCTACCGAGTGGCTGAAAGGAAAATCAATTGACGAAGCCATGACGCTTGATAACATGGATATCGTAGAGGAGCTTGCTCTTCCTCCGGTAAAAATTCACTGCAGCGTTCTGGCCGAAGATGCGGTAAAGGCAGCCATCAATGACTACCGGGTTAAGAATGGAATGCAGCCCATAAAGCTGGAGGAAAAAGTGGTGCATTAACCGGGTTATTTGTAAGGCGTAAATGGTTCATTACTTTATACCGTAACATAATGATTACAGTAAGCGAAAAGGCAAAATCAAAAGTTGAAGCACTTGAGCATGAAGCGGAGCTTGATCCCTCTTACTTCATCAGAGTAAGTGTGGTAGGCGGGGGCTGTTCCGGCCTTTCATATAAAATGGACTTTGATAACGAGACAAAAAAGGACGACCAGGTATTTGAAGACAAGGGATTAAAACTCGTTTGCGACCTTAAATCCTTTCTTTATCTCTGCGGTACACAGCTCGATTTCAGTGACGGTCTTAATGGAAAAGGCTTTCATTTCGTGAATCCAAATGCAACACGCACATGCGGGTGCGGTGAAAGCTTTGCTGTGTAACTTCAGATTATAGTTTAATAATTGCCTTCGTTACCACTTTCGTACCCGCATCAACTCTAAGAATTAAAATGCCTTTAGGGAAATCCTGCACAGGTACAGTGTATTCTTGCCTGGTCAATATATCTTTTCTCCACAAAATTCTTCCTCCCGAATCAGTGATGTCGAACTTGTAGGTTTTCCCTGATGCCAGATGATTGACCTGAATCAAAATCTCATCAGTCACAGGATTTGGATTCACTTCAATAGCAAGTTTTTCCTCCACTTGAGCAGTGCTCACGTAGCATCGGTAATCTTCACCATACCATGATGGATTTAGATTTGTCTTTGCAGAATCCAGATCAGTAAGCCAATAGGGAGGATAGTAAATCACCTGGTCTTTCGATCCACTATCGCTGCTGCTCATAATAACTGAATATACATTTGGACCCCATCCGTAGGTTGAATTTTTATGCAGGGAATGAATGGTTTTATTAATGTGCATGGTATCAGTAGCTATTGCGAGAACAGCATCAACCATCAAAAGAGTTGTATTCAAGCCGACACCAGAGGTATCAGTTGAGGGCTGCAAAAGAAAGGTAGAAGGAAATTCAGAATAAGCAATAACATCATTGAGGCCCGAATGCGAAAACAAGTTGATCACATTGAAGATGGTATCGCTTGTATTGAATTGAATAAGGTTGGTTGCTGAATCACCGGGAGTTGAAATGAAATAGTTATAACCAATAGTTGACAGGAATTCCCTTATTCCTTCACATGCATCAGGCAACGTTATATTATAACTTATTTGCTGATTGCTCTGATCGAGCTTAAGCATCTTCTGGGTTCCGCTTGAATCTCCAACAACCAGGTACCAATTGCTGCCAAGCAATTGGATAAGGTCTGGTGTGATTGCAAGAATAATTTGACCGGTAAAAGCAAGTTCCGGAATAGAATAAAATGCATAAACATAGTTGACAGAATCTTCTTTATTAACAACGAGGAGTTGATTTTCTCCATTATAAACTGCCCTCACATGCCCGGAAGGTGCGGGAAACGAATCGTACCTTACGACAGAAGTGATGCCCTGATATCCGTCAGGCACGGTGTAATAGAGATAAATGAATTCCTTAGTTGATACGGTAAAATACCGCTCTTCATTATTTCCCAGGTATGCCTGAAATGGAACATCCGGAAACGACGCATCAATAACCACCTCCGGCAATGTATCTGCTATAATAATCGTATCATTAAATGTGAATGGCGAATACGAAAAATAGCCCACCGAACCATTGATCCCCTGACTCGAATCGCCCCGGGTGATAACTATATGGCTTACATCCGAGCAGCCATTGGTAGTTTTCAGAATTGCGGGATGATTTCCTTTTATAATTTGAATTCCTTTTTTGAGTGGAGCGGTTTCCAATCTCGTATTTGGATTGAAAAACAAAATCAAAAGCATTGATAGATATTGAAGTGCCATATATGAATTTCAGAAATTCAAGGTATGAAAGTTTTGCGGATTTGAAATAAAGATCACCTGCTTTTTGCAGTAAAATAATTTCAGTGATAATCTTATTTGCCTTGCGACCGGAATTTAATCCACCAGCGCTATGTCAAACTGAACGAGGTCAACGAAATCATTCACCCGTTCTTCTATATCTTCTTCGCTGAGTTCAACAAGCCTGTCAATACCAAATTTTTCTACACAAAAAGAAGCCATGGCTGAGCCATAGATCACAGCACGCTTCATGTTTTCATAAGAAATATCATTTGTCTTTGCCAGGTACCCGATAAAACCTCCCGCGAACGAATCACCGGCGCCGGTGGGATCAAAAACCTCTTCAAGCGGAAGTGCAGGAGCGAAGAATACATTGTTTTCATGAAACAACAACGCTCCATGCTCACCCTTTTTGATGATCAAATATTTCGGACCCATCTGCAAAATTTTTTTTGCTGCTTTTACCAGTGAATATTCATGCGAAATTTCACGGGCTTCAGCATCGTTGATCACCAGGACATCAATCATGGTTAGCACATGTGCCAGTTCTGTGGGTGTCTGCTGCATCCAGAAATTCATAGTGTCGAGCACTATGAGCTTTGGACGATTGTGCAGCTGGTTAATTACTGATATTTGAATATCTGGAGTCAGATTTCCAAGCATCAGGAAATCACAATCCTGGTAACTGTCAGGAATGACGGGATTGAATGTTGCAAGCACGTTAAGCTCCGTAGCCAATGTATCCCGCAGGTTCATATCGAGGTGATATAAGCCTTTCCAGAAGAAAGATTTCTCATTCTCCCTTATTTGCACTCCCTCGGTTTTTACTCCGCGCCCGTTTAGCATTGCAAGATGCTCTTTAGGAAAATCACCGCCAACAACTGATACCAGACTGATGTTTTTGGTGAAATAGGAAGATGCAACAGAGATGTATGCACCCGTGCCGCCGACAATGCGTTCAGCTTTTCCAAAAGGTGTTTCAATGGAATCGAAAGCGAGCGTTCCTACAATTACGATGGAGGAGCTTTTAACCGGACTGGATTGAAAGGTTTTTTGAATTGATTCTAATAAGGTCATGTACAAAAAATGAAGGTTAGTGTGTTCGCTTTGCAGGCAGTATTATTAATGCAATTTCTTTGCCGCGGCGAAATTGGTAAAACTTTTACGGCAGTCATCCGGTTTTTTCCCCCCGCTCGGCATTGATTGAAAATTTCAATCCCTATATTCGTTCATCATGATCCAACTCATTGCCGATTCTGGTTCCACAAAAACTGACTGGCGGCTTACAAATAAAAAAGAAACAGTTGTAGCTTTTCAAACCCCGGGTCTGAATCCCTATCATCAAAATGATATAA
>JBDSEA010000025.1:0-21359 GCA_039920305.1 Chitinophagales bacterium | reverse complement strand
CCTTTCCCTTGCTGATGATTTCTACCGTGTTTACGGTTCTTCCCAATTCATCGGTAAAGATGATTTGTGCTGTACCACTTTCTGCGGGAATGTAGTACGGTATGGTCGCCTGCATTGCATGAGGGTTGGGGACTGACCGACCGAGTGAGGGTAATTGTGAGCTACTGAGTTCAATGGTTTGACCGGAAGATCCATCACTGGCTGGAGCCGATGCACGCAAACCGCAGCATCCATCGAGCTGTGATTGCAGATCATCAACTTTAGAATTCAATTCCTGCACTGAGCCTATAAGATAAGCAATCAGCTCATCGTAATTTAATCCAAGAATGATGGTGGCAGGACTTATTACATTGCCGAGTGTATCCATTAATGCATTTACTGGAACCTTATGGACAAGACTTGGTAGTACCTGTTGAATGTCCTGCGCAATAAGGCCGAAATGAATGATAGTATCAAAGTTTAAACCTTTAACAACTTCATTTGTGTAATTGTAACTCTTCGGCTGTAGCTGAGTGATTACATTAAGTGCTCCGGTAATCGGCTGAATGTTTTTCTTGATGATTTGATCCGACCCGTATGTCCATGCTGTAGCGTTTAGATAGCCAGCCCCGTTAAAGTACCCCGAATAACTAACCCCGCCGGTACCAGGGGCAAGATTTCCATACACCCCAAAATTATTATTACCATTACCGGCAATGCCGTACACACCAATGTTATTCATCGTGCCTCCACTCGATGAGGTTTCTGATCTTCCGGCAATCCCATAATTATCTGATGTGGGTTGAGCAGCAATTATAGCACCCTGCATCCCATAATTACCCGAAGTGCCAAGTCCGGAATTGTTAGTTCCATCTGCCGCCCCATAAACGCCTGCCAAAGGAGAGCCACCAAATGCATACGTGCCATTTGCAACAGCATAGATACCGTAGGTCTTTCCTAAGGTGGAAATGCCAGTGGAACTTGTTCCGGTTTCACTCACCGTAATGCCATTACCTGATGTTGTGCTCGACGTTACATACAAGCCATTTGTATAGCCATTACCTGCAATGGTGGTGAATGAATTAGTGTTAGGGCTGGCAGTACCCAATCCAATTCTACCGATTCCGCCTCCGGCTGCAGTAGGCATAACAACATACTCTGCATTGACATTTGTTCCCATATCAGTATACGCATTAGTACCATAGGTTAACCGCAACTGATACATATTGTCTTTCACTTCAAGAATGCGCGCACCGGCAGTTGAGCCATTACCGATAGCCACATTGCCACCTGTGGCAATGTTCATGCGCGCAGTTGAACTATTTACCAAAAATAGCATGGGCGCGTTTTCCTGCTGCTTAAGTTCTGCATTACTTCCATTCATGCCAATGAGTAAGCCATCACCCGCACCTGAACCAGTTGTTGAATTAGTTAACTGCAGTTCGCCTCCGTGTACGTGTAGCAGGTTCTGGGGCGTTGTAAAGGCATCACCGATACCCACATTACCAGCACCTCTGATGACCATTCGTTGATGATTGAAAGTCCCCGCACCGGCATTCGTATAAAAGTTAATGTTTTGAGATTGCTCGGTTTTGAGATTAAGGGGATTTGAATTGGTTGAACCGAGAAAATCGGTACTACCGGGGGAATTGCCCGTCAGAAGCCATTGAGATTTTGCATTGAATACCAATATCAATAATAATGTAACAATAATTAAGATTTGCTTTTTCATTTTTTGAAAAATTTACACTTTGGATGTTAGTACACAAAAATCTTTTTTACCATAATCTTCTGTTCTGTTGAAAGCTTTGCGAGGTACACACCTCTACTTAGTTGTGATGCATTAATATGATCTGTTCCAGCGTCACTCATTTTTAATACAACCTCTCCTACAGCATTGATTAAAACAAACACCACCTTTTGAGTGTAGTTTAAAAAGATGGTTTTTGACTCGTGGTCATAGAGAATATTGATCTCTTGGTTAATTACATTTAAAGAATTGGTAAAACAATTTTCATCAGTACAGATCACATTTAAACTGTCAATAAAATAATAAGAATGTCCAGGAAATGGACAGTTTACTGATACAGTATCTGTATGAGCATCATCAAAAAAATTCCCTATGTAAAGATAATTGTAAGCTGAGTCGGGAATAAAATTCCAAGTGAGTAAAACCCAATTTAATGTGTCAGTAATAAGGAAATCTTCAAATAGTTGCGCCTGATTGTTAATAAGCGGCAGGTTGGTTTGAGAATAAGGAGAGTTTGTAAAACGAATTCCAATTTTGTTACTCGCTACACAATTACCGGTTGCATACTGTGTCCAATTACCTCTGCTAACTCTCATAGAAATGTGATAATTGTCCCCTGGAATTATCGGAGACATTAGTTTGGTGCCTATAATTTCACGGTACCACCAAACATAGTCGAAGGTGTATATTCCTACATATGCATTACCTTCAAATGCTGATTGACTACCAAAATAATTATCGGGTACTGAAATAATTAATGGCGCACATGAAGCAAAATAATCAGGCGTTCCCGGAAATTGTGGAAGATTATCAAATCCTCCCATACCCTGCCAGTCCAGGCAAGTATCAACTTGTCCGGTAGTCCATGGGCAAGAATAAAATTCTTCGAACGAGCCATTCGGGACGAGATTTTGTGACTGTAATCTCATTGTAAAAAATAAACAGAACAGAAGTGGTAAAAAAGATTTCATGTTGTTTTTATTTCTCGCTAATTTACTTCTTCGCGAGTTGAAGGCGACAGAGCTTCTATCAATTCATCCTGCACTCCGGCAACTAAAGGAGAGAAGGGATTATGGCTTCGCCCTGTTTCGCCACTTGTAGCTTGCTTTTCCAGGCAAACTATTGCTTTCAAGTGAAGGCGAAACAAAAAGTTTAGAGGTGTAGAGAGAAGCACAGAAGATTTTTTGGGTATTCATTACCGTGAAGCTATTCTGCAACAAAATGCTGTTACAAAAAATTAATAAAAGTTTGATTGCTGAGATCAACAGCTGCGTTTGCATCACCAATAATTATTAATGCAAAGTTGAGGGTGGGCTAAGCCCTGGCACAACACCCAAACAGGTAGCTACCTTGTCGGGTAGTATTACCTCCCTGCATGGGTAGCTACCCAAACGGGCAGGCAGGTGTCAATTAAATCAGCAAATGCTTCTGCGCAGCTTTAAACATTTGCATCGCTGTATGCACACCAAATTTTTCATAGAGGTTTTTACGGTGAAACTTCACGGTATTTTCTTTAATGGAGAGCGGGGCGGCAATTTCTTTACCACTCAAGCCTTGAGCAATTAATCGTAGTATTTCATGCTCGCGCGGAGTCAGGTTAATCAAGTGGCGGTCAAGAAATTTAGCCTTTCGTAAGGCTTCATGAATCATATCCTCAATTTCAGCAGTAAAGTATTTCCCTTCCCTGTAAACTGTGTGAATAGCTTTAAGTATTTCTCTTCCACCCTCTCCGTCAATTAATATGCTTCCATCGGCCTTTGAGCTTACAAGGCGGAGGGCGTATTCTTCATTGTTATTCCCTGTCATCAGAAGTATTTTTACAACGGGGTAGTTCTTCTTGATTTCTCTTACTGCTTCAGGGCAGCCCGGTAATTCTTCCGCCACCAATACAACATCTGCTTTTCCTTTTTGCATTAATGCAGCCACCTCATAAGCGTTCTGAGTGGAGGAGTTAACTCGCAAACCCTCATCCTGCAACAGCTCCGCCATAATGCCATCGAGCATTACCCTATTTGCGTGAGCGATCATTACATAGATCATCCTGAGAATTTCAGCAGGGCAAGCGCAGGTGCCTGCTTACTTAGTGCAAGGGGATACTGTTAGAAAAGAAAATCTTTCAATAGCCATATTTCTTAGTAATACGTATTGCCAGCCTAAAAGTTTTCAGTTTCGGCGGCATTAGATATCCGTAAAAATTAAACCTCTTGTACTCGGAATTTAAAAATCCATACCCAGTGAAAAATACCAAAGTCCTTTTTGCTTTGCACCGCTGTCAACGCCTTGTCCATAATCCACTCTTACAAAATAGCCCAGTAGCGTGGTGCGTGCTCCGCCCCCATACCCATATACAGTGGGTTCCCGGAAGTAATTGACAAATACTGTGACAGGCCCCTGATTATAAGTGAGTGAATTGAACGGGTTGTCTTTATCATAAGGGGAAAAGCCTTCCCATGCACTTCCTATATCAAAGAAAGCAACGAGCTGGAAATTTTTTATCAGCTCTGAGCGGATGGGAGTATTAAGCAGATAGGAGAATACCGGGAACCGAAGTTCGCTGTTGATCAGCGCAAAGGTGTTTCCATTACGTATATTCTGTGAGAATCCACGCAGGTTCGTGGCAATAGTCTGGAAGGCGTAATTCTCACTGAAGTTAACCGGTGTTTCTGTAATAAATGTCTGATTCGGATTTGGAATAAATGTGTTTTCCATTCCGCCAAGGAAGTAAATGATCTTCTGATCGCCCCACGATTTGGCTGCATTAAACCTGGTAGCCCAGATGAAGTTGCGGTGTATCTTAAGATAATAGCGCACATCAATTCCTGCTGCAAACACAAAAGTTTTTTGCTGATCAACCTGTCGCTGCACGTCGAAATAAATCTTATACCTCAGCCCATCATAAATATTGGTTTGAATCTTCATCGTGTTATCAAATACATATTCAAGGCGTGATGAGATCCAGTGGTTTGATTGCTGAGCAAGCCCGAGAGAAAAGCTGTCAGTAGCTAAAAAATTAGTGAGGTCATTCCGGTAGGCAAGACTTGCCCTGATGCTCCTTGTGAAGTCAAAAGGATACCGAATCGTAGCATCTGCTACATAGGTTCGAACTTTTGCATTCACGGGAAGATACCAGGAGGGATTGGCACCGGTAAAATCATAGCTCAGCGTGGTAGACTTCCTGTATGCAGTAAATTTTTTATCAAGCCTGGTTTTTAGGTTTTCAAAGGTCATGAAATATTCAGTGCCGTTAAAAGCTGTAGGGAGCCGAAAGCCCCCTGTGATACGGTAATCTTCCATGAGATCAGTGATGCTGAGATTAAAAAAAACATTCAGATCAGGATTCTCGAACTGCCCGCCAAAACTTCCAAAGGGCTGGTAACGGGTTACTATCAGGCTGTTGTCGAGCTGGGTTACCACATACGCCGTTGAAAATTTAACTGCGTATGGGAGAATACGGGAAAAACGAAACGGCGGCGTCTTTTTCACCTTCAGGATGGTGGTATCCTGCGCCTGTTTGGAAGCAGGATTGAATGAAAAATCGCTCTGGAAAAAATAGCTTTCGGTATGTGCTGTATCAGCTCTTGAGCTGTCTCCGGACAATGTTGCAGGCTGCAGATTGTTTTTCTGAGATTCTACCTGAATGGTGGAAGAAGACTCAAGCTTTGTAAAAACAGTTTTTGCATAATCTGTTAGCGCCGGCGGCGATGCTGCAGCGTGATTACTATCCTTTTTTAAACTTGTAATGTAAATTTCATACTTGCCATTGTGCAGTATCAGCTGTGCCATCTTACCTGCCCTTAATGCGGCGTCCTGTTCAAGAACGGAACGCTTATAATTGGTTAGCGGATATGTAATTGCTGTATCGCGGTACACCGGAACTTTGAGGGTTGAATCCGGCAGTAGCTGATTTACTGCAACCAATGAATCCATATTGTACACAGGATTCACTACCGTTGAATCAGAAAAGAAATAGTAATGGTCGAAATGATCGAACACACTATCAATGTAGCCTGTGTTAGTGTTGGCGATTCCATTATCATCAGTAAGAAAAGAAAAGTAATCTCGGCTGAAGCCTGACGGAAAGCTTTCATTAGCGAATGCAGTATGGGTTACAGGCAATACTGTTTTTGTTTTCTTTTTCAGATTATAGAAAAACAAATTGTAGTTACCAATGGGCCTCGTTGTATCCGTTGATAGTGTCCGCAGGGTGTCAGAAATTCTGTTCGAAATAAACAATATTCCCTGCCTTGCCGGAAGCCTGATGTATTGAGGGTTCAGATCATCGTAATAATCATTGGTGATTTGTTCGAGTTTGGACGAACGTATATTGAAGAGGTAAATGTCCGACTGCCCTTTGTTTTCTGCACTCAGCACAAGTGTATTTGCATCAGTGTAATTGATCGAAAATATCTTCTGAAAGCTTAGAATATTGCGCTTTTCTTTTGAATGATCCCCGATATTGTACGTGATCAGGCGTGCTTTATTCTTCTTCATGTAAGTTACAGTGAGCTCCTTTCCGGAAGGACTAAACGCAAGCTGGGGCTGGGCATAATCAATTGGCTGGGTAATGTTTTTAAAGCTGCGCTTCAGCAGGGTTTTATTTTTTCCATTCTCAAGGTCACGGTAACAAACTTTGTATTTACCAAGATTGTTTTTTACAAAAGCAATTGCAGTTGCATCAGTATTGATGCGAAGCTCATTGATCACCTGTGGTGAATGCTGCCTGATCTTAACAAGATCACGGTCATCCGGAAATTGCCGCAGCTTTTCATCCTCTGAAAATTGCTTTTGATAATAGCTGTTGAAATCAGCCAGAAATTTTTTTACTGACTTGCCGAATACAAAGTTGAAACCGCTCTCCATGCTGCGGTTGATCCGGATAAGATAGAGTAGATTGGGGATAGCAGGCGCGCCATACTTCAGGGCAATATAATGCCACACAGCCTGCCCGGCAAAACGGGCATCTTCACCTGTGAGCTTATTAAGTTTCCTGTATTTCCCGCTAAGGATTCCATCACGAAGCTCATTATCATTTGCAGTGCTCCAGTTATTACTCATATACGCCGTCAACCCATCCTTGAACCACGCCGGCATTTTGAGGAGCACTGCGTTTTGCACCGCCTCTCCAATGCTTCCACCGAAAAGCATGTTTTGTAAAAAAATTCCTGATATGCCTTCGCGGATCTGCTCGCGCAAATGAACATGGCTGCCATTGAAATAGATAAACATCTTATCCCCTATTATCTTTGTTAGCCCGCCGGTATTATTAATTTCAACCCCGTAGCCGATATTGGATTGTTTCAGGTCGTCAAGATTGTTATAAACCAGAATTTCAATCCGGTCATTCATCCGGTATTCTAATTTCTCTTCGAGGTCATCTAATTCTTTTGCTGCATCCACAATAGTGAACTTGCCCAGATCCTGACCACCGAGATAGAAATAAACAGCGAACCGGTCAGTCTCATAAAACGACCACGTGAAGTCCTTGTACTGCACACGGTTTTGTCCGAACAACTGCTCCGGTGACTGACCCTGGGCCAGTAACTTTCCGGCATTGATGACAAGAAGGATTAAAATAACTTTGAAGCACTTCATCTGTTCAAATACTGATTGATGTTTTTCGAAATTAAAACTTTTGATTCAACAGTAGCTTTTTTTCACCGTAAAGGTTTCAAAAAATTGACGACACTATGACTCAGATACATCAATTTGTCTTTAATGACTTTTTGGAAAACACATATATTCTCTGGGATGAAACAAGGGATTGTGTCATTATTGATCCGGGATGCTATTATGCAAATGAAAGGGAAGATTTGAAAAAATTTATTACCGGAAATAATTTAAATCCAAAGCTTCTCCTCAACACTCATTGTCATATTGATCATATCACTGGAAATAAATGGGTGAAGGAAAATTATCAGATCCCCCTGTATGCACATCAGGCAGATTTGTACTTGTTGAATGCAGCGCAGGCAACTGCATCCATGTATGGTCTATTTGTTGAAACCTCACCCCAACCCGATCGCTTTATTGCTGAAGGTGAGATCATTTCATTCGGAAGTTCAACGTTCAAGGTTCTGGAAGCGCCGGGTCATTCTCCGGGAAGTGTTTGCTTCTACAATCAGGCCGGTAACATCATTATCAGTGGCGATGTGCTTTTTCGAAACAGCATCGGCAGATTTGACTTGCCGGGCGGTGATTATGAAACACTAATGAAAAGCATTTTCAATAAGCTACTGATACTCAGCGATGATATCAGGGTTTATAGCGGACATGGTCCTGCCACAACTATTGGAGAGGAGAAAAGGCTGAATCCATTTATAAAAGAATATGAAAGTGAAAACAGAATGAAAAAAACAAGATAGGTAAGCAGGGAACTAACTTTAATTTAAGAATTAACCTGATGGCAATTATCTATTCGAAAATAAAAATCAAAAATGCTGTTTCCAACCGCACTTCTCAGAGGCGGATGCCAAAGCAGAGACAGGGTCAACTCTTTTGGTTCTTCCACTTTCTCTTTGCAGAGGGCTAAGGTTTCTACCCTTAATCACCGCGCATCTGAAATTCCAATGGCAGACTTAGATTAACCTCCACAATGCGAATTATTTTCCTGTCTAATTCAGTTCTCTTGCTACCTTTCAATCATGAGTAAGAAGAAAAATACTGTACTTCCGCCTGATGCAAAAAAGTTTGTTTCATCTTCCTCACATCCTGCACTTACACGCTTGCTGATGATTGTATGCGGCGTGTTTGCATTTGCACTTTACCTCAATACGTTAACAGCAGAATTCACAGTGGATGATGATACGGTGATCTCAAAAAACAAGCTTACCAAGGAGGGAATTAGCGGAGTCTATGAGATATTAACCTCCTCTTACCGGGCTGGTTTTTATGACAGGAGTGAAAATCTGTATCGTCCTTTGTCCGTACTGTTATTTGCGGTAGAATGGCAGCTTGTTAAAGGTAATCCCCTGTTTTTTCATCTTGTAAGCGTGTTGCTGTATGCAATCACTGCAGTTATACTTTTTGTCCTTCTCCGAAAATTGCTAAAGGGGATGAACCTTATTCTTCCCTTCCTTATCGCAATGCTTTTTATTGCACACCCCGTGCACACTGAAGCCGTTGCCAATGTCAAAAGCAATGATGAGCTGCTGGCATTTTTATTTTCCATACTCACCCTGTTTTTTGTTTTAAGGCTTATCGAAGTCCATGTGATCCGGAATTTTATTCTCGCTGCCTTCTGCTATTTGCTCGCACTTCTATCGAAGGAAACAGCAGTAACGATCATTGTTGCAGCACCGCTGATGTTGTATTTCTTTGCCCCGACTAAGAGAAATGAATGGATTGCGGTTTCAGTTTCCCTCATCATACCCTTAGTAATTTATTTCTCTTTACGGGCTTTTGTGTTGATGGATGCTACTTATTTTTCATCTGTTGAATTGATCAATAATTCTCTTGTTGCAGGGGACTGGCTCAGCAGGGAAGCGACTGCAATTTTCCTTCTTGGTAAATACATTTTTCTGCTTGTTTTTCCATACACGCTCAGCTATGATTATTCCTACAATACCATTCCGCTGCACTCATTTTCTGATACAGAAACCTGGTTTTCACTCCTTATCATTTTAGGGCTGGGAATTATTGCATTCAGGGGATTAAAGAAAAAAAAAGCTATTGCTTTCGGCATCTTGTTTTTTGCAATTACCATAGCAATTGTCTCCAATGTCTTCATTCTCATAGAATCCACTTTTGCCGAGCGTTTTCTATACATTCCTTCCCTGGGATTTTGTATTGCGATCGTATTTGCAGTTTCAAAAATTTTTAAAGCAGAGAAGAAAGGAATGGCATACAACGGTATCAGGGATCTACTCGCTAAAAACCGCGGCATGATCATTCTGTTTACAATCGTCTTGATCATTTTTTCAGCAAGAACCTACAGCCGCAACCTTGACTGGCAAAATAATTATACACTGCTGCAGCATGATGTCAGGGTGAATCCAAACAGCGCACGCATTCGCTTTGCACTGGGAAGCACACTGCTCTTTGAAAAAGCTGAGAACGAAAAAGATGACAAAAGAAAAAAAGAATGGGTTCAACAGGCAATCCAAGAACTTGACATCGCCACCTCTATTCTTCCGGAATACGGAGAGGGGTGGTTTCATCTTGGATTCGCTTACAACGATGCTGAGAAATTTAAAAGTGCAGTGGCCGCTTTTGAGAACGGGTTCGCTCATACTTCAAAAACAAAAGCAGATCAGTTTCTGGGGGCCGGCATTGCTTACGGCGAAACAAAAGATTACAAAAAGTCATTTGCTATGTTCGATAGCGTAATGATCAGGAACGATACTTCCTTCGATGCTTACAATAACCTGGGCATGTTTCAATCACGGATTAAAATGTATGATTCTGCAATCACAAATCTCCACAAAGCGATTGAGATTAAACCCGAAACTATAGAGGCATATTACAATCTCGGGAATACTTATGCATACATGCAGAATTATAATGAAGCAATCAAATGGTATGAAAAGGCACTGGAAGTTGATTCTCAGTTTGAAATTGCACTTGAGAATCTTGGCAACAGCTACGCAGCCTTGATGGAGTATGACAAAGCTCTCAAAATTTTTCAAAAAATACTTACATCGGATCCTTCAAATCCTCAGGCGCGTTACAATGCCGGAATTACCTACCGGATGCTCGGTGATTCTGCCAGAGCAAAAGAATTCCTTAACAGCCACTGATCACCTGACGAGGGATTCTTCTTCCTTTAATCTTTTCTTCACTCTTTTGTTACTTACCCGCCTTGAGATTAAAATTCCTAATTCGAACAAGCCATAAAGTGGTATAGCTACAAGCGTTTGACTGAACATATCAGGAGAAGGAGTAATAATGGCTGAAACAAGAAGTATGATGACTACAGCAACCTTCCTGTACTGGCTCAAGAATTCATGAGTTGCAAAACCAATTTTAGCAAGGAAATAAATTACCAGCGGAAATTCAAACAGTAATCCACAGGCGAATCCGAGCCCGGTGACCGTTTCAATGTAAGATGATAAATTGATCTGATTCGTAACTTCTGCACTCACCTGGTAGGTACCAAGAAAAACCACGGTGAAGGGAACAATAAAATAATACCCGAATAAAACACCGGTATAAAACAAAAGCGATCCTGCAAGAACAACTCCTGATGCAGCGCTCTTTTCTTTATCGTGAAGGGCAGGGTTAATGAATCGCCAGAACTCCCACAAAACATAGGGAAATGCAAACATAAATCCCAGAGTGAATGATGTTTTGATGTGCATCATGAATTGCGCCGACAGATCAATATTGGTGATGCTGAAATTGAAATCATTGAAGCAAAGCCCTGGCAAATGCAGCAGGTCGCTAAGTCGGCACATGGCTTTATATGTCCAGAACTCCGGATGCTTTGGTGCTAAAATGATTGAATCGAATAGAAAGCTTTTATTCAGGAATAGCGCAATTGCAAAAATAAATATGGCAACGAGCGACCGGAAGATGTGCCACCGTAATTCTTCAAGATGCTCAAGAAAGGACATTTCGGCACCCTTACTATCTCGCCTCTTGATAAATAAATCGAGAAAACCCAATTAAAATAAATGAATGATGAATTACAATTGCCTTCAAAAGTACAATTGCATTATACAGAGAAGCAATTAAATTATTTCTTGAATCAGGAACTATATACCTTCTTAAAATCAGGATTCACAATATCCGGGAATAATAATACTTTCAGCGTATAACCAAATAATGGCCTAGGCACTTTATGATTTACTCACTGAATAATAATTTTTCTCACCGCAGTTTCCTGTTCACTTTTTAGTTTAAGAAAATAACTTCCGGCAGAAAGGTTTTCAATAGATAGCTTACACGAATAGTTTCCATTGATAAGCTTTTCCTTTATTATTTCTGCAGTTACCTTTCCCGTGATATCGTAAAGCGTGATGCAGACTACAGAAGTTTGAGGAATGGAAAATGAAATGGTTCCGGAAACATTTAGTGGATTCGGGAAAATATCGAGGTAAAAATTTTCTTCTTCAATTACCGGTAAAGCATCTGCGATAATGAATACAGAATCGCAGGCAGTATCAGCAGTACAGCCATCAAAAGCAATAAGACAAATGAAATAGGTTCCGGTTGCATTGAAGTTGTGAACAGGATTTTGCTCAAAAGCAAAGCTTCCATCTCCAAAATCCCATTGCCACTGAATAGAGTTTACGGATTGATCAAAGAACGACACTGTATCATTGGACTGTGACCAGGTAAAGGCCGCGCTGAACGGGCCGCCGCATTCCACGATCACATCCTGGCAAAATGTGTCACTGCTGCAATTGTTTCCTGCAATAAGACAAACATGATAAGTGCCCGCAGAAGGATACTGATGCGATGGATTTTCCAGCGAAGACGAATCACCATCACCAAAATCCCACACCCATTGTGCTGCATTATCAGATTGACCGGTGAATGAAACATCAAGGTAGAAAGCCGAATAAGCAAACGATGCATTTGCCGGCAAGCATCCGGCATGAATTATTGAGCAGAAAGTATCTGATGCGCATCCATCTCCCGCAATCAGGCAAACATTGTAATCACCTGCCATTGCAAAAACATGCACGGGATTTTGATCGGTTGAAAAACTTCCGTCACCGAAATCCCATTCCCATACGGTGCTGTTAACTGACAGATCAGAAAAAGAGACTGAAAGATTATCAGTTATATATCCAAAAAGGGCCTGTACAGAAGGGCATCCAATTACCAGCGTTTCACAAATTGTATCACTCATGCAATTGTTGGAAACTATTTCACAGACATCATAAACTCCTTCCAGCAAATAAGTATGCTGCGGATTTTGTTCTGTAGAAAAACTGCCATCCCCAAAATTCCATTCCCAGGAAGTGGCACTTTCAGAAGAATCGTAGAAGGAAATGAAGAGCGCCGCAGCTATAAATGAAAATGAATCAATCGCCGGAGGTATGCAAACGTAAACACTTTCACAAATAGTTTGGGAAGGACATCCAATAGAAGCTGCAGTAAGGCAAACTAGGTACGTCCCATTCATCAGATAGGTATGCTGTGGATTTTGCGATGATGAAAAATTTCCGTCTCCAAAATCCCAGCTCCATGTTGATGGCAATCCGCTGGTTGAATCTGAAAAAGAAACAATGTCCCCGCTTACGGTATAATTGAAATCGGTATTGAATCCATTGCAGGTATTTACGGTCTGAATCTGGGAGCTGGTGTTTCCACATGAATCCTGAATTGTTAGCGTGACACTATAGGTGCCATTTTGAGCATAGGTATGTATGGGATTTTGACTTATATCAGAATTACCATCGCCAAAATCCCAGTTCCATGAAATGGCATTGGAAGAGCTATCAGTAAAATAAATATTTACTCCATCGGGATATGCAACACCGAAAGATGCTATGGGAATGGTTGAACACGTTGAAACCGAAATGCAAAATATATCTGAGGCACAGCTGTCATGTGCTGTAAGGCAAACATTATACTGACCGGTAAATAGATAGGTATGAGAAGGGCTGGTATCATTGCTGATATAACCATCTCCAAAATCCCAGCTATAGCTTATGGCATCGTAGGACAAATTAATAAATGTGAAATCCTGACCATACTGCGAAAAGGTGAAGATTGCAGTAGGAAAGGAGGGACAATCTTCATTAAGCTTTACGAGCCAGCCACCTTCAACAGGTTTACAATCATTATCGAAGCATCCATTATGATGATCACCATCATTGGACAGTGATGCTCCCGCTATGATCACCTCCCCTGAGTCAAGTGCAGTGGCACAATTACTCCAGTCGTCACCACTGCCCCCTGTACTTTTTTGCCAGATTATTGTTCCGTCGCCCTTGAATTTGATGGTCCATTGGTCACTAAAAACAGCGCTTTTGTGGTGATCTATTATATTATTATCAGAAGAATAAGATGAACCTGTGATTAAAAAATTTCCATCATTAAGTGGAATCATTTGCGCTGCGTATTCATTATTAATACCCCCGAAGGATTTATTCCAGATCAAACTACCATTAAGGTCAATCTTAAAAACCCATAAATCATAGTAGGTGCTGCTTCCATGGTGTCCGGAAACATCAGCATTTATTGATTCACTCATTCCCCCCACCAAATACCCGTCACTAAGTTTCAGGACAGATCGTGATTCTTCGTTGAAATTACCTCCGTAGCATTTTTCCCAAACGAGATCACCATCGCTGGTAAGCTTAATTATCCAGATATCCTTTGCCCCTTTATTTCCGGTAATATCTCCATCAGTTGAATTTGTGTATGCCGCAATCAAAAATCCATTATCATCCGCCTCAACCACATCCCCTGCGTAATCAAAAAGGGAGCCTCCCCATGCTTTCGTCCACAATATATTTCCATTTGAATCAAGCATCATTAATTGTACATCCCTGCGTGAGAGATATACATCAGTGAGGTAAAGAATATTACCATTTTCAAGCTGAATTGCTTTGCCAAACAGCACGCGGGCAGTATCACAAAAGAAAAATTGTTTTTGCCATTGAATAATGCCGGAGCTATCGGTTTTTAACAGCCAGTTAAAATTGTTTGCAAAAGAATCGATGCTTCCTGCAATTAAATAACCATGGTCATCAGTTTTGGAGAGGGAAAAGATGTGATTATTTTCTGAAACTGAAGGAACAAAAACCTTTTCCCACAACAGGCTACCCTCCTTATTATATGTTTTCAACTCAATCTGTGAAGAATCATCACAGCCCTTAGATTCACCAGCAATAGTAAAGGCATTACCCGATATGGTAACTGCAGATCGAATTGTGGTATTCGAAAGACATTTCTCCCATTCAACGCCCGGAACGGTTTGAGCCCTGGCACAGAAAGAAAATACAAGTACTGAAATAAATAATCCAATTAATTGCTTCATATATTGATACCGCTTTCAGACTGGAAAATACAATTTCAGTATGCCTTGGTTGATCATGATATTCTAAATTAATATTAAAACAGTAAGCCCTTAAGAGTGATAAAAAAACTCCGGCGATTGATTTACCACCGGAGTTCCTGAATTATTCATTAGCATTTTATTCGATTACAAGCCGCTTAATAATAATCTCATCCCTTTGTTTCAATTGCAGCATGTATATTCCCGGAGCTAATTCTTTCTTAACAATCGGATATGAATGATTTCCGGCGGTAAGATTTTCACTAACCAGGATTCGCATCAATCTTCCCTGCAAATCATTCAGCGTAAGTGTTACAATTGAAGCCGATGTAACACTAAAAGAAACGATTGCTTCATCACTGAAAGGATTAGGATAAACCGTTACAGGGGAAACCTGAGACCCCGGACTTACCACTCCCACACCGATGATGACAAGAGAATCACAGGTTGAATCAGTTGAGCAACTGTCAGTCGCGACAAGACAAACCGTATAAACGCCGTTGGCTGTGTATGTATAGGTTGGATTTTGATCATTTGATGTTCCGCCATCTCCAAATGTCCATGACCATGAAACCGCCGTACCCGAAAGATCAGTAAAAGATGCCGTGCTGTTATTCAACAATATGGTAAAGTCAGCATTAAAAGGCGGGCATTCCACCGTTACATCAGTGCAGGAAGTACTGCTATCACAGCCATTTGAAGCAGTGAGGCAAACCGTAAAGGTGCCAGACTGTGTATAGGTATAATTAGGGTTTTGCGCCGAACTGGTATTACCATCCCCAAAAGACCATGACCATGAAGTGGCTCCATTAGAGAAATCAGTAAATAAAACGTTTAGTCCATCAACAGCATAATCAAAGCTTGAAGCTATGGCAGGACATGTGATTTCAATTTCCTGACAACTTGTATCCTCTGCACAACCATTGCCTGCAATAACACAAACTGTGTAAATGCCCGGGGTTGTATAGGTATAGGTTGGGTTTTGAACGGATGAAGTACCTCCATCACCGAAAGTCCAGAGCCATGATGAAGCATTGCCGGAGCTATCAGTAAACGAAACCGTAAGTCCATTGATAGAGTCAGTGAAAGCAGCATTAACAGCAGGGCATTCAACAGTGATAGTTTGACAGAAAGTATCTGAGGAGCATTCATTGGTGGAAATCAGGCAGACCTCATAATCACCTGCCGAAGGGTAGGTATGGGAAGGATTTTGAAGATCGGAAGAATCCCCATCGCCAAATGTCCACATCCATGAGGTACTGTTACCTGACTGAGCCATGAATTCAAAAGAATAACCGGTTTGTGTAAAGCTGAAAGCTGAATTCGCAGCAAGGCATCCAACATGAATATTCTGGCATAAAGTGTCGGAGGCACATACACTGTAAACTATAAGACACACTTCATATGTTCCGGTATCCGCATAGGTATAAGTAGGATTTTCCTGATTGGTATTTCCACCATCACCAAATTTCCATTTCCATGAAGTGGCACCAATGCTCGTAGAAGTGAACATTACTGTTGTACCGCTATCAATATATGTATAAGCTGCTTCCAATGGAGCGCAGGTGACCTCTACATTCTGGCAGAAAGTATCTGCTGAGCAGAAATTCGATGCGATCAGGCATACATTATAAGTTCCGATTGAATCGAAAACATGAACAGGATTGGATTCAGAAGAAGTATCACCATCACCAAAATCCCACTGCCACATCGTAACATCTTGTCCGGTAGCTGTAAAATTTACTGTTGTGTTAACCGAAGTAAATGTAAATCCTGAAGTCGCGGGACTGCATTCAATGATGATTTCAGAACAAAATGTATCGGCCGCACAAAGGCTGGTAGAAATAAGGCAAACAGTATAAGTGCCAGCTGAATCATAAGAATGAACCGGGTTAATATCAGTGGAGGAAGTGCCGTCACCGAATGTCCAGAAGAAGTTTAAACCATCGAAGGTAAGATTGGTGAAAGAAACCATTCCTCCAACAATTGAATCAGTAAATGCCGCTTCAACATCACAACCATCCAGAAGGCGTACAACCCAGAAATCATAATCTCCATGATTACCAGATACATCAAGATCATTTGAATTGGTATATCCGCAAATTGCTATTGATCCATCCACACTTGCTACAGCTCGGGAGGAAATATCTTCATTGGTTCCACCAAGGCATTTTTGCCAGGTTATTCCATTGTTCGGAACTGTATTATACATCCAAATATCATAACCATCATAATGGCAATCTTTGTCACCCGAAGGGGGTGAGTTTGATGAACCTGCAACAATATAATTTGAAAGTGTTTTTTGTATAGAAGAACCAGGTAGCTCATCTGCACTTCCACCATGGGTATCTTCAGTTAAAAAAATACCTAATGAATCTACTGTGAAAAGCCATGAATCATTTTGACCGCTAAAGTCGCGATAACCTGAAACAACAAACTCTGCATTCTCATTTTCATGTACATCAAAACCTCCATCATTCAGTGAGTCTCCATAAAGAGCATTCCACTGATCGGTGCCAAACCGGCTCAACCGTGCAAGCCAGGCATCCGAGCCACCATGGTTGAGTCCATTCAGTGTACCAGTGTTGGAAGAAGAAACGCCCACAAGGAGAAAACCCCCATTTTCTGCAGTAATAACAGATTTAAATTCATCATAATCTTGTCCTCCTTTATCTTTTTCACGAACCAGATTACCTAAGGTATCCAAAAAAATGAGCCATCCATCGCCCGCACCCTTAGAGTTTGTAATGTCGCCATCTTCTGAGAAGGTATAACCGACCACAACAAATCCGGTATCTGCTGTTGAAGCAATATCATTTGCAGCTTCATCAGCAGACCCGCCAAAAGTATTTTGCCATTGCAGGTTTCCTGCAGCATCTGTTCTAAGTACCCAGAAATCTTTGCCCCCTTTCACTGAATCCACATCACCATCACTGGATGATGTGTAACCCACGGCCACATATCCCCCGTCTTGTAATTGACGTATTGCATTTAAGGATTCGTCACTTGAACCACCATAGGTTTTTTGCCATTCCAGATTACCATTTACATCAAGCTTAATAATCCAACCATCTGATTCGCCATGGTTGTCAGTAACCTGACCATCTGTTGAATTAGTGAAGCCGCAAACAACATAGCCGCTATCAGTGGTCCGGTGGACATCCCTCGCCCGGTCATTACTGCTTCCACCAAAACATTTCGCCCATTCTATCTGCGGTGCTTGTGCAACTACATTGAATGAAATAAGCGAAAAAAGCAGAGTTGCAACTAAAAAATAATTTTTAATAAACGTATAATCCTGTTTCATGCCTGATAAGTTTTTTTGAATGTGAATAAATTGCTTCGAAATTACCTGATTTTTCCTAAAGGAATTTTAGTACTGGATTATTGATTATTGAATATTCAGGAAATCCCCGAAATGGTGATGTGGAAAATTTTAAACATAGATTGAGCCAAACTGGAAAAGGATATTATATGAGAGAAATTAATTAATAAAGACCGTAGGGAATTATTAGCTGGTGTCAGGTTGCAGTTTTATCTCCATGAATACTTTGTATTAAACAACAAATAACTAATTAATTAAGGAGCATTTCCTTCTACAGTTAACCCCATTGACCGGGCAGTACCAGCAACCATTTTCATGGCGCTTTCGATGGTGAAGCAATTGAGGTCAGTCATTTTTTCATCAGCAATTTTTCTGATTTGCTCCCAATTTACACTGCCTATCTTGGTTCTGTTAGGTATTCCGCTACCCTTTGCTTGTTTGCTTGCTTCCAGCAAAGAAATAGCTACAGGTGGTTGTTTAATAATGAACTCAAAGGATTTATCCTTATAAACCGTAATGATTACCGGAAGAACCTTACCTTGCTTATCCTGCGTTTGTGCATTAAACCGCTTGCAGAATTCCATAATATTTATGCCTTTGGAACCTAATGCGGGACCAATAGGGGGAGCAGGATTTGCCTGGCCACCTTTACATTGCAGCTTCACATAGGTTTCTATTTCTTTCGCCATATTTTTAAGTATTGATTATTATGTATTACTATTAAGTGCTGAGTAATTATACTTTTTCAACCTGCGCATAATTTAATTCTACAGGAGTTTTTCTTCCGAAAATCTTCACATTCACCTTGATTTTCTTTTTATCTTCATTAACTTCTTCAATCACACCAATAAAATCATTAAACGGACCATCTGTGATTTTTACATTTTCACCGACCAGGAACGGCTCATTTATAGCTTCACCTGCTTCAGCCAGTTCATCCACTTTGCCAAGAATCCGGTTCACTTCTGTTTTGCGAAGCGCCTGCGGCTTGGTACCACCTAAAAAACCAATGATGCCTGTAATATTTTTGATCGTACTCAGTATATCAGCATTGATCCGGGTTTCATCTGCCTCCAGCAAAATGTAACCCGGAAAAAATGTGCGCTCTTTAATTACCTTTTTCCCCTCCTTAACCTTATAAATTTTTTCCATTGGTACCAGCACTTGGGTCACTATCTCATTCCAGCCACTGCGACTCACTTCGTTTTCAATATATTCTTTAATCTTGCGCTCTTTGCCACTTATTACGCGCATCACGTACCACTTCTTTTCATCAGTCATGACTGTCATAATTTTTTATTGGAAAAGATGGTAAATGAATTTCACTGAAAGCTCGGAAATTTCGTTCATCACCCAAACAAGAAAGGTAAGAATCAATATCGCTATTGTTACTACTATTAAACTGTTTTGAAGATCTTCAGATGACGGCCATGAAACTTTATGGATTAATTCATTCCATGTCTCAACAAAAAATAAGTTAAAGCGATTCATAGTGTTTATTTAATATTTATGAGTTAATGGATCGCACAAAACGATAATTATTCCCCAAGTTATCTAATACTGCAGGGGTGGAGAGACTCGAACTCCCAGCCAACGGTTTTGGAGACCGCTACTCTAGCCAATTGAGCTACACCCCTGTGTTTTGTAATGCGTTTTAATTATTTGGTGATCTTAAAAATCTTTAAAAATGGATGAATAAACATTTTCCCGTTATTTCAAAATTTCAGTTACCTGACCCGCTCCAACCGTTTTACCACCTTCACGAATAGCGAATCTTAGTCCTTTTTCCATGGCAACCGGCATAATCAATTTCACCGTCATTGCAATGTTATCACCAGGCATTACCATTTCCACACCATCAGGCAATTTAATCTCTCCGGTAACATCTGTTGTGCGAAGATAAAATTGCGGCCGATAATTATTAAAAAATGGCGTATGACGACCCCCTTCTTCCTTACTCAGCACATATACTTCACACTTGAATTCCGTATGCGGAGTGATGGATCCGGGCGCACATACTACCATCCCACGACGAATGTCATCTTTTTCAACACCCCGAAGCAATAGGCCTACGTTGTCACCTGCTTCACCTTCATCAAGAATTTTCCGGAACATCTCAACTCCGGTAACGGTTGACTTTAATGATTGCTCAATTAATCCAATGATTTCGACGGGATCTCCGGTATGGATCATGCCTCGCTCAATACGGCCTGTAGCAACTGTTCCACGACCAGTAATTGAAAAAACATCTTCTACTGGCATTAGAAAAGGTTTATCCTTTGCACGGACGGGAACGGGAATTTGTGAATCCACCGCCACCATTAATTCATCGATAGATTTAGTCCAGTCAGGATCATCATTTAATGCAAGCAGGGCAGAGCCGCGTACTACCGCTGCATTATCTCCATCGAATTGATAGAAACTCAGCAACTCTCGAATTTCCATTTCAACCAGGTCAAGCAATTCAGGATCGTCAACAAGATCACATTTGTTCATGTAAACAACTACCTTGGGTACACCCACCTGACGTGCCAGGAGGATGTGCTCACGGGTTTGCGGCATGGGACCATCGGTTGCAGCCACCACGAGGATTGCTCCATCCATTTGCGCGGCCCCTGTCACCATATTTTTAATATAATCAGCGTGACCCGGGCAATCTACGTGTGCGTAATGCCGGTTTATAGTTTGATATTCAACATGCGCAGTATTAATGGTAATTCCACGCTCTTTCTCTTCCGGGGCATTATCAATGGAATCGTATGATTTCATCTCTGCCAATCCTGATTTCGCAAGAATATAGGTGATAGCACTGGTAAGAGTGGTTTTACCATGATCAACGTGCCCGATAGTACCGATGTTAACATGTGGTTTCGTGCGTTCAAATTTTTCCTTAGCCATAGCCGAATTTGTTGTTAAAGGTTAAATTAATTATATTTTAATTTCAAATGAAGATCATCGCTGATCTGTGTACATGATTCCGACATGATCGGAACGACCTCTCCGCAATGTGCGGAGTGCTCTACCCTGAGCTACATGACTTTTACTAATCAATCACCCTACCTCACAGAGCCAATGGCCAGAATCGAACTGGCGACCCCATCCTTACCATGGATGTGCTCTACCGACTGAGCTACATTGGCAAATAATTTCTGAGCGGGAGACGAGGCTCGAACCCGCGACCTCTCCGATTGAAAACCGGAGTGCTCTACAACCACCGGTTTTGCCCAATCAATTTCTCAAGATATTTTCTACTCTTTTGTTGCTTGATCTGATGCTCTAAAATTCGGGCTGCTTTCAGATTCTCACACTCAATGAACGCTTTGATTTCTACAGGCAACAGATTCCGTGTTGCT